>JANPFZ010000341.1:0-3574 GCA_031423655.1 Polaromonas sp. | reverse complement strand
AAAAGACCTGACGCCGGTCGCGCTCATCGGCACGTCGGCGATGGTGCTGGCGACCTTTTCGGGCTCTGAATACAAAACCTTCGCCGAAGTGGTGGCCGCAGCCACGGCCAAAAAGAACGTCAACTACGGCAGCATCGGTTCCGGCAGCCTGGGGCACCTGGCGATGGCGCTGCTGAGCAAAAGCGGCAACATCGACTGGCAGCATGTGCCCTATAAAGGCGGCGGCCCGCTGATGACCGATGCGGTCGCCGGCCATGTGCCGCTGTCGATCGGGTCGGTGTTCGTGACCAAGCCGCACATCGACAGCGGCCGCCTCCGCCCGCTGGCGGTGACCACCAGCAAACGCTCGCCCGACTTGCCGAACGTGCCAACTGTGGCCGAAAGCGGCTTCGCCGGCTTCGACGCACCGGCCTGGTGGGCCATCATCGCGCCGGCCAAAACCCCGCCCGAGGTGATCAAACGCATGAACGAAGAAATCAACAAGGCGCTCAAGAACCCGGATATCGCCAAAAAACTCAGCGCGCAGGGCATTGACATCATTGGCGGCTCGCCAGAATCAGCTGCTGTTTTTATCGACAAGCAGATTGATATCTGGGCGAAAGTGGTGAAAGACAACGGGATCAAGGCGGACTGAATAGGGCCCCACGGTCGCTCACTGCGTGTAGCTCCCTTCCCCCCGAGGGGGCTGTGTGCCGCGGCTCCGAGCCTGCCAGTGCAGGCTTGGACGGCACTCAGAAGGGCTGCGTTTCGCAGCCCGGCGCCTGCGGTCTGGCAGAGCCAGTCCCGCGGCCCCTGCTTGCAGCGAGAAAGCCCAGGCCCGGTTGCGCCGGGCGCTTTCTAGGCCGTAGCTCCCCCGACTTACTCCCTCTCCCTATGGGAAAGGGTGGGGGTCAGGGTTCCCCGCATTGCTGCTCGATGACTCGCCGGGCAGTGTGGTGATCGCATCTCGAGCAGCCACTTTGTCAACGCGCCGTAATCGCCTCCAGCTTGGCCAGACACTCGTCAAGTACATCGATAGGCACCGCTTCAATACGCTTTGCACGCCGCGCCGCCAGGTCAAGCACACGGCACTGGCTGACGACGACGGCACCTTGTGTTGCCGTGCCGCAGCCCATCAGCGTGACGGCCCAGCCCGCCACACGTTCAAAGTTGCCGCCCTGGGTGATGGGCGCCACCAGCGCACGCCCACCTTGATTGAAATCCTGATTCGACAAGACCAGCACAGGCCGCGTGCCCCGCATCTCACTGCCGGCCGTTGGGTCCAATGTGATGAGGACGATGTCGCCTTGTTGGGTGTTGGCGCGGCGGATCAAAGCGTCTCGTTGCCTACAGGCCGCATCTGCTCCCATGCCACCAGGTCCGCCGGCATGGGCGCCTTGGGCTTGCACTGTGCGTTGAGTTCAGCTGCCGTGTATTTGCGGCGTTCACGCTGCGGGCGCAACAGCAGGTTGCCGTCGGGTGTCTTGTCCAGTGTGACCACCTGGCCGGCGACCAAGCCGAGGTCACGCAACAAAGCGGGCGGGAAGGTCAGGCCAGTGGAGTTGCCCAGTTTGCGTAAAGAGACTTGCATGATGCGGCTATCGGGAACGATGTGATGTCTGAAATATACGCAGCGACCTTATAAATGTCAAACGATGTTTTACGTCGGATGTAGAAGACTGCGACCACTCATCCAATAGGGGCGAAGACTTGGGGCCAGATGAGCCATTTTCCAGGGAACTTGCTCTCCGCCATTGGCCAAGACCTTGGTCCAATTCGCAGAACGGGCCTTGCTTGCCCGTCTGACAACCGCGCGGGTCTTCATTGACAAGCAGATCGATAGCTGGAAGGTTGTCAGGGACAACGGGATCAAGGCAGATTGAGCGCCTGGTGCGAATGGAAAAAAAGGGCAGAGCGGCCGAGCGGTTTTAAAAAGGTTTTGGTGGCTGGAGGCAAGCTCGCATAAGCCCCCGGCTTGTTTCTTTATCCGATCTTCACTTCCCCAGCGCCAAATCCGCCAACTGAGGGCAGTGAAACTTGGCATAAATCGTGGCGCGTTTTCTCATGACACGCAGGGCGAGCATGGCCGCCGCCTTGGATACGCTTTCGTCGGCCAACAACTCCGCCATGGCGTCATTGCCTTGCACATGGAGCGTGACCTGGTGCTGGCCCGCGTCGCGATAGCCTCTGCGCACGACGTCGACAAACGGGTAAATCTCCACCAGCGCATCCACCGAGTCCCACTCTTGGAGTAGGATGTCTTCGGCCACGGTGATGAACGACCACAGTTCATCGGGTTGCTGTTTGACCCATCCCGCAACAAACAACTCCATGACCCCTGCGTTGACGGATAGCAGCCGGGGCCAGGTCCCTTGGTTCGTGCTGGGCATGCAACTGACCGACCAGAAGGAGTATTCGGTCTGCCTAGGGGCCGGTAGGCATTGCCCGACATAGTGCTTGACCAGGGGCAGCACGCAAGGGGCCAAGGGGTGTTTCTCAAACTTGGCGAAATGCTTGGAAAAGCGAACTTGCTGGGCTTCGGGGAGGATGATTTTTGAGTCGTGATGTTCTGCCCTGTCAAAATACGACAGGTCGCGCAGCCAAGTTTGTTGGTCATTCGTGGAGACCACCAAGTCCAGGTCGGTATCGCCCACGATGCTGGTGACGTGGACCGCGTTCGTGATTTTTAGCCCCAGGGATTCGGCCCGATAAATCAGGGCCTTCTCGGTGTTGTCCAGGTCGGTCCTGTTAACGGGCATAAACGAGAAACCCACGATGTCGTCGTGGTTGCGACGATGCTGTGAAAACCGCCGCACTACTTCCACTGCTTGACCGATATAAAAAAGCCCGGACTGGAAGCACAGCAGATAGATGCCGCAGCGCTTTCTCGCTGACCCGAAGAGGTGCGCGATGGACAGCAGCGACGCAACCGGTTCCAGGGTGGCAAACCCCAGGGTGATGGCGGGTTCATGGGGCAACGTAGTTTCCATGGGCTCCCCTGGATGAACAAGATAGCAATGACGCAGAGACGACAAACTCCTAGGAACAGAGGTCTGGCTGGTGTTTATCAAATAAGAGGGTTAGGCCATCAGCACCTTTTTATAGTGTCTTGCCGTACGGCCTCTTATGCTTTGCCTCAGGGTCTTTATTCCTCCGCCGAAACCCCCAGCGCCACCAAAAACCTCGCCACCATGTTGTAAGTCGCAATTGCGCTGGTCAGCTCCACGATCTGCGTGGTGTCGAAATACTCACGCAGTGCATTGAACACGTCGTCGGTGACCTTCACATCGAGCGTCATTTGCGCGGCGTAGCGCACCACCAGCTGCTCGACTGCGCCCAGCGCCGGGTGCGCGGCTGTCTTGCGGGCGTCGGCTTTGACCACCGCATTCAACGCGTCCAGTTCAGCCTGCGTACCGCCAGCCGTTAAAAAATCGGGCGCGTGGTGCCTGTATTCGTAGGAGGCGCCCGTCAGCAGCGCTACGGTGCAGATGCCGAGTTCGCGCAGTTTCGGGCTGGTCGGCAGGTCGGTGCGTACGGCTTTTAAATAGACGTTCCAGCCGCGCGCCAGCGGCTCGCTCCAGAGCAGGGCTTTGTC
>JANPFZ010000340.1:0-12608 GCA_031423655.1 Polaromonas sp. | reverse complement strand
TGCGCTGAGTCGAGGTGTTTGTTCATGTGTTGCTAAATTTGACTGTGGTAGGTCGGTAAATCATCGCAGCGAATGCCACCTCGACTCACCTTCCCACCCGGTAAATTCGCAACTCGTAATTGAATCTAAGTTGGGCTAGAGAAATAAAATGCTATTGACTGGTCCTTCCCGCCATTGCGGCTTGAAAGGGGCGAGTCGGTCAAGTAAAGCTCATGGGTATCGGCGGCATTGTGGCGGATGCTGCCCACCTCAATAGGATTGGGATCTGCTTGATTTTCAAGACGGCATGTGACCCTTGACGAAGAGAATTGGCAATTGCCGCCACCTCCCCAGCGCGCCGCCAACTCAGAAAAATGCCATCGTTCGCACTTCAATGCTTTCACGCCGTGGCGCGTCAGCAGCCGACGTGGGGTCTTCAAACGCGGTGTGCCCCATGAAACGGCAGCGTCCGTCGACTTCGCTGTCGTAGGTTTTCAGCATCAGCGCGTGGTGGGGCTCCATCTTTGGAAAATACATCCAGCGATGCTTTGGCGAATGCCTCATGACATAGATCTCACCGGTGCGCTCGCGGTATTTGAGATCCATGCGCAGCATGTCGTCAGGCTGGTGCGTCTGCGCATCACACATGGCCAGGGGCAGCTCTTCAACCCGGCGGGCCAGCGGTTTCCATACGTTGTAGAAGGCAACCCGACGCTCCAGCAAGGCCTCGGCCTGATCGCCCATCACCTCACGAACCCGCTGCGGCCCACTGTTGACGGTGTAGTCGCTGTGTACCAGCAACACTGCAGGTCGCTGCACCTCGGTTTGCACTTTCAGATCAGCGGGCATGCGCTTGCGAATGGTGTGGTCAAACACCTTCACCATGCGGGCTCCGGTGTGTGCTTTGACGAAATCGACAACTTGCGCATAAAAGGCAGTCTTGACTGCTGCGTCATCGTCAAAACTCGAAAAAGGTGCAGCAAAGTCATGCAGCTCAAACCCTTCCCGGTCCAGCGACAGCTTCTCGCGCAAGGGCCATGCGTCGTGAATCTCTACGGGTTGAAGATCAGTTCCAGGCGGGTTCAAAACCGTCCCCGGATCCGGCTCGTAAAAATAATAGTCGGGCGGGCGCCCGTTATCGACTGTGTAGTTCAGCGTGGCTGGAACAGAAGCAGTTAACGTCATGTGTGTCAGGCCTCCGCCAGCGCGGCTGGCTGCTTTTTGGTGGTGAAGCCCTCGCCAACCCAGGTTTTTTGCCAGCAAGGAAGCGACTCGATATTCTGGGTGAGCCAGCGGCTCAGGTGCTTGTGCTGCGCGTGCGGCAGCTTTTGCCAGCCGTGCAGGTGCATGGGCGCAGCCAATGCAATATCGGCGATGGTCGGGATGTTGCCTGTTATCCAGGGTCGGTCAGCCAGACGCTTGTCGAGAATGCTGGCGAGCTTGTGAAACTGGGCATCGTGGGCAGCGAGCACGTCGGCGTCAGGCTGACCACCGAGCAGCGGCTTGACGCAATTTTCGACCAGATACACATAGCAGGCCGGGAACCAGCTGGACGATTCCCACAGCATCCAACGATTGATGTCCGCGCGGACTTTCAGGTCCTTGGGATAAGCCTTCTCAACCCCCGCCTTGTCGGCTGCGTATTGCAGAATCGCGTTCGACTCCCAAAGCACCAGGTCGCCATCAACCATTGAGGGAACCGAGGCGTTAGGGTTGATGGAAAGATAGGGCTCGGCTTTATGAGCCCCCTTGAAATAGTCAACATGGACGAGCTCAAAGGGAACGCCCAGAAAGTCCAGTCCGGCAAGCACCTTGCGGCAATTAACGGTAATCGGGTCGGCATGAATCTGCATGTTGTCTCCAGTCGTTGTGATGTTTGTTCAATTCGGCACTGTCAGCGCGAGTTTAAGGATTGATCCACTCCAATACATCTGATGTAATGCAAACGATTTGTATCCAAAACAGAAACAATGAGCCAATCTGGAAGCGATTCGACAAGCGTCAGCTTCAATATGCTGCAGGTTTTTTTAAAAGTCGCAGAGCGCTTGAGCGTCAGCGCGGCGGCCGACGATCTGGGCGTGAGTAAAAGTCAGGTCAGCAAACGGGTTGCCCAATTGGAAGAACAGCTTGGAGCCACCCTGTTCAGCCGCTCCACCCGTAGAGTTGCCTTGACTTTTGCAGGCGAGACCTATCTGGATTTTGCGCGGCGGGCCGTAGCAGAAGTGCTGGCGGGAGAAGAGCGACTGCGAGCTATGCGTTCTGAATTGAGCGGAACTATCCGCCTGACGGCGCCCGTGTCGTGGGGCCAGAGGGTGCTGGCCAAGCGCTTGCCAGAATTCTTGCGTCTGCATCCGGCCATCGAAATTGAGGTTGAATTTGGTGATCAGCTTGTTGACCTCGCCCGTCACCGCATCGACATTGCCTTGCGCTGGTCCGCCACCACGCAGCCAGAGATGCATTGCATGGCACTAAGCCCCATCGGCTGGTTGTTGGCCGCGTCGCCAGGCTACCTGACCGAAGCTGGCGTACCCAGACACCCCGAAGACTTGACTGAACATGCCTGCTTTTCATACTGGCGTGAGCAGGCAGACGACACCTGGACTTTAAGTATTGTTGACGCCGTCAGAGAGCGCGCCACTCGCAAGGAGGTCAAGGTGAAAGGCCGGTACCACGTCAACAATCCTGAAGCAGTGGCGGATGCAGCCATTCAGGGCTTGGGTATCGCGATGCTTCCGGACTACCTCTGTGATGAGGCTTTGAAAAACGGTCAGTTGGTACAGGTTCTTCCAGAGTGGAAACCGCAAACCAGGTTTGGTTCACACATCACTGCGGTTGTCGCACCCGAGCGCATGCTGCTGTCTCGCAATCGGATGTTGCTGGACTTTCTTAAAGGAAACAGCTGACAAATAAGCGCTGTTGAATTACGACGGTTGTGGTGCAGACGACCCGTTTGGGCAAAGTGCCGATGCAGCGGTTGCTGGAGAACGAAGTCTAAAACCGGCACGAAAAGAGAAGGGTAAGCGCTATTGTTTCGATAGCTGCTTGAGCCCGTATTAACTGGGCTAGCGACCCGAATTACTCTATTCCTGACGCTTCGCGCTCTCGCAAGGCTCACCGCTCACCGCGCAACCGACACCGCGCGCAAGATCGCTTCAATCTCATCGAACCTGGCAGGCTTGACCAAATGGTGGTCAAAGCCGGCTTGTTTTGAACGCTCGCGGTCTGTGTCGCGGCCATAGCCGGTCAGCGCAATTAGCACGGTGCCTTCTAGCTGCGCCTGCTCGCGAATGCGCTGCGCTGTCTGGTAACCATCGAGTCCGGGAAGGCCAATGTCGAGCAACGCGACATCGGGCCGGTAAGCAATCGCCGCCTCGACGGCGCTCAGACCGTCGTAAGCCAATTGCACCGCATAGCCATTCATCTCCAGCAGCAGTGCCAGCGTCTGGGCTGAATCGACGTTGTCATCGACCAGCAGCACCCGGCAGCCGTTGCCAGCTGGCAGCGTTGACGAGCCGAACGACGAAGACAGCGCGACGCTTGCCGCAATGGGTAAGTCGGCAACGCTGCGCACCAGCAGCGGCAGCCGCAGCACAAACTCGCTGCCTTGCCCCGGCACGCTGCTTGCGGTCACCTCGCCGCCGTGCAGCTTGACCAGCCGCTGCACCAGGCTCAGGCCGATTCCCAGACCGCCTTGCGAGCGGTGCAGTGATCGTTCGGCCTGTGTGAACAGATCAAATATGTGGGGCAGCAAGTCGGGCTCGATGCCGATGCCGCTGTCGCGCACGCTGATCAAGACCATCGGCACCAAGATGTCCAGCTCCTGCTCGACACTGAGCCAGATGCGCCCGCCGTCGTCGGTGTACTTGGCGGCGTTCGTCAGCAGGTTGACCAGCACCTGTTCCAACCGGGCCGCATCGGCATGCAGCCAGACCGGCTCTGGCGGCATGGCCAGCGTCAATTCATGCCGATGCTGCGTGATCAGGGGCTGGGTAGTCTCGAGCGCCCGCTCGACGATGCCGCTGACCGCAACCTTTTCCCGGCGCAGCTGAACCCGGCCGGTGCTGATGCGTGAAACATCAAGCAGGTCATCGACCAGATGTTTAAGTTGCCCGACTTGCCGCTCGATGATCGCGCGGGCCTGGTACTGCAGCGGCGCTTCGTCCTTTTGCAGTCGCAGCAGTTGCGCCGCGTTGGACAGGGCAGACAGCGGGTTGCGCAGTTCGTGGCTTAGCATGGCTAAAAATTCGTCCTTGCGGCGGTCTAGGTCAAGCAGTGCTTGAGCCTGACTTGACGCCTGCTGTTCCAGGCGGCTGCGCTCGGTGATGTCGTAGAAGCAGTTGATGATGCCGGTGACTTCGCCCTTGGCATTCTTGAGCTGAATAATATTGGCGACGACGCTGATGCGCGAGCCGTCCGGGCGCTCGTTGACCACCTCTACGTCACGCGCTGCGTCGATCTCACCGCTGAGCACCCTGCTCGTCCAGGTTTGCGCGTAGGGCAGGCGGCTGCCGTCGGGCCTAAGAAATTTCAATGCGCCGCGAAACTGCGCGTCGGTCTCGCCCGGCTTGGGTTCTCGGCCCCATAAATGGATGGCGGCGCGGTTGATTTCCAGGATCCTGCCCTCGCGGTCACATGAATAGATCGCCACCGAGCCGCTGTTCATCAAAGCGCGAAAACGTTCTTCGCTTTCGCGCAAGGCCTTTTCGGCGTGGATGCGGGCGGTGATGTCTACCTGCGCCACAACGCCGCCCACCACCTTGCCGCACGGATCCACAACCGGTGCCGCAGACAGCAGCGTGACCAGGCGCTCGCCCGGACGGCCAAAGGGCTCAATCTCGACGATGTCGTGGCAGGTCTCACCGTGCAGCGACCGCGCCAGGCCCCACTCGTGCGGCTGGATTTGCTGGCCGTGACGCGCCGACCCGTCGGCCCACCAGCCCTTCCATTCGTCATAGCTGGCCACATCTTTTGAGAACGGCGCAACGCCCCATATCTGCCCAACAGCCCGGTTCATGCGCAGCAGCTTGCCGTTAGCATTGGCGAGGATGATGCTGGCGGGCACGGCATTGAGCGTGGCGTCGAGCACACGCCGCTCGGCCTCTGCCGCTTCGGCTGCGGTGACTGCCTCTTGACGGCTGCTCTGCAGGGCTTCGAGGGCGTCCATCCGCGCACTCACGTTCACCCCGCTGGCGACCAGCGCAGTGATTTCCCCCGCGCTGTCGCGCAAGGGACTGACCTGAAAATCGATGGTGTACTTTTGGGCTGAGCGCATGACCTCAATGTCAAAGCGCACAGTTTCCCCGGTCGCAGCGCGCGCGATGGCGCTGCGCACTTCGTTCTGCCGCTTGATGTCGCCGGCCCACCAGGGCGCGCCCCACAAGCGGCGGCCCAAAATTTCATCTTTACTGAGGGCAGCAACGCGTAGCGGTTCCTCGTTGACCTCCCGCAAGGTCCCGTCCAGATCGAGCAGACCGACGTACATGTAGAGGTTGTCAAGTACCAGCCCGAGCCGACGACTCGACTCGCGCAATTGCTGCTCGGTGCGGTTCACACGTGCCAGCGCCACTTTCATGACGTGAATGACCAGGCAGTCGATGAGCAGGATTGCAGTGAAAAAGGCCAGCGCGACCAGGTCGGGGCCAGTTAAAGCCAGCGAGCGGTCGGGTTGTAAAAAAAAGAAACAGGCAGCCAAAACGCTCAGCGCCGAGGTCAGCAGCCCAGGGCCGAGTCCTGCCAGGTAAGCGGCGAGAAGCACCGCCGGGAAGAAGGTCAGGAAGGGAAAGCCTCTCGCCGGCAGGACGTTAGTCAACTCAAATCGCGCAAAAAGCGCAATCAGGAAGAAAGCCATCGCCACCGAATAGCGCAGCCAGCGGGGTGCGGCAGTCAATCGTTGGGCATAGGCCAAACCCAGATATTGCATGGGCAAGGATGCCAGGGGTAAGGGTCGATTCATAGATAGGCTGTTTCCATTTATGAACTTACGACCGTCATGCGACAGAAGCGGTCAAGGGGTACTGCAGAAATTGAGTATTTCATCGGCGACGCGCTGCGGGTTTTCTTTCTGGGGAAAGTGGCCCGCACCGTCAACGACGATACGTTGATAGCGATTGGAAAAGAATTTTTCTTTTCCGGCTGACATATCGGGATGATTGACGAAATCCGAACCGCCATGAATGACCAGTGTTGGCACATCCAGCACGGGCGCCGGGTTCAGCCTGGCATCGTCATCTGCATACTGCGCATATGCCGGTGCATGGCCCCAGCGCTGACGGTAGGAATGCAGAACGATCTCCGCCCAGTCCGGGTTTTCAAAGGCGCGCGCGGTTTCGTCAAAATCCGCGCTGTCGTACCAGCCGGCAGGTGACCAGGTGTCCCACATCTCACGGGCCAACGCCTTGCCGTCCTCGCGGACAGACCGCGCGCCGCGCTCAGTTGCCATGAACCAGTGGTACCAGTAGCGCCGGCTCTGGTCCAACGTCAGCTTCTGGTTCGGGTCGTTGGTGCCGTAGCCGACGGAAATCATCACCAGGTGCGAGGCGGCGCCTGGGCGAAGGCCGCAGGCGTTGGCGACGGCGCGGGCACCCCAGTCGTGGCCCACCAAAACCGGCCGCTGCAGGCCCAGCGCGTCGATGAATCCAAGCAGATCACGCCCCAGCGCAGACAGCTGGCCGCTGCGCGCTGTCTCGGGCGACAAAAAGCGGGTTGCGCCAAAACCTCGCAGCGCTGGCGTCAGCACCCGGTAGCCTGCATCGGCCATGCTGGCTGCTACGCTGTGCCAGGTTCTGGGTGAATCCGGCCAGCCATGCACCAGCACTGCAGTGCGCGAGCCAGCTGGATTGAACTCGGCATAGGCAATTTCAAGAATATCGGTTTGAACCGTTTTATTTTGCGGTTGTGCAGTCATTTCCTGGGTCTCCTGTTGGCGCATCGTGGCGCAAATGTCTTTGGTTGATTCGTCGAAAAATTGAGCTTGACGCGGTTAGGGCGACACAACCCGACCCCCTTGAGAACTGCTTAAATCATAAGAGCATAGCTGCATGGTCATGCAACAATCAGCCCAGCCTGGGCCGGTGGCGCCACAGCCGATGGCGGTCATTTCTTTGTCGATCAGTGGCCGGTGCAGACGGCGGAAATCCTGGGCCGCTTTCTCGACAAGAACAGCAGGGGCGGCTCGCCAGCCGCGTCTTCTGAAATTTCTGCGCGCGGGGAAGGAAACTGATTTGAATGAGGGCAGTCGCTCGCCTCTTTAAAAGCGACATTGGAGACAACATGAAACGACGTTCTTTCGCAACTACAGCCTTGGCAACCACTGCCCTGGCAGCCGGACTTTCGGCGCCCGCTATCGTGGGCGCACAGCCGAAAATCAGGTGGCGCATGGCTTCGAGCTGGCCCAAGAGCCTGGACACCATCTTCGGCGGCGGGGACCAGGTGGCCAAACGGGTGGCGGCTGCGACCGGCGGCGCTTTCGAGATCAGCGTTCACGGGCCGGGCGAACTGGTGCCCGCGTTCGGCGTGCTCGACGCCGTCCAGCAGGAGGCCGTGGAGTGCGCCCATACCTCGGGCGTTTTCTTCTTTGGAAAAGATCCGACCTTCGCGCTCGACGGTCAGATTCCAGTCGGCATGAACTCGCGACAGATGACGGGATGGATGAAGGACGGCGGTGGTCTGACCTTGTTGCGTGAGTTCTATCGCGAATTCAACATCGTGAATTTCCCCTGCGGGAACACCGGGGCGCAAATGGGCGGATTCTTCCGCAAGGAGATCAAGAGTCTTGCCGACATGAAGGGCCTGAAGTTCCGGATTGGCGGCTTCGGTGGCGTGATACTGGAGCGAATCGGGGTCGTGGCGCAGAGCATCCCGGGTGGCGAAATCTATACGGCTCTGGAAAAGGGGACGATTGATGCGGCTGAATTCGTCGGTCCGTATGACGACGAAAAGTTGGGTCTGCACAAGATCGCCAGGTATTACTACTATCCCAGCTATTGGGAGGGCGGCGGCCAGATCACCATGCAGGTTGGTGTCAAAGCCTGGGAAGCGCTTCCCAAGGACTATCAGGCGATCTTTGAATTGGCCTGCGCCGAGGCGCACACCGACATGCAGGCGAAGTACGACTCCCGCAATCCCGCCGCGCTGAAACGTCTGGTTGGCGCCGGTGTGCAGCTGCGCCCCTTTCCCAAGGACGTGGGTGATGCCGTCTTCAAAACGGCCAGCGAGGTCTACGCCGAGCTTTCCGCGAAGAACCAGAAGTGGAAGAAGGTCTACACCAGCTACGCGAAGTTTCGCGACGACGGCATCCTGTGGTCGCGCTTCTCGGACGGCGCCTACGACAGCTACATGGCCGCCACGCATAAACAATAGCCCCGGACCCTGACGATGCGGGGGGCGGCAAGATGCCGCAAGCTCACATCGACGCCGCCAGCATCTCTTCATAATCCTGCATGCTGGCGATGCGCGGATTGGTGCCATGGCAGTGGTCGGCCAGGGCGCCTTTGATGATGTTGTCAAACTGCGCGCGCTCCACGCCCATCGCTGCCAGGCCAGTCGGCAAACCAAGGCGCGCGTTCATGTCGGTAATCGCTTCGGCAATGTCGCCGCCACTTTGCAGGCCCATCGCACGCGCCATGCGGTCAAGGCGGTGCGCTTTTTGTACTGAGTCGGCCTGAGCATTGAAGCGCACCACCGCCGGCAAAAACATCGCGTTCAGTGTGCCGTGGTGCAGGCGCGGATCGACGCCGCCCAGGCTGTGGCTGAGGGAATGGACGCAGCCCAGGCCTTTTTGAAATGCCATCGCGCCCTGCATCGACGCGCTCATTAAATTGAAGCGGGCTTCGCGGTCGCTGCCGTCGCGGGTGGCGCGTTCGATGTGCGCCCAGCCGCGCTCCAGCCCGTCGAGGGCGATGCCGTCGGCTGGCGGGTTGAAGGCGGCGGACATGAAGGTTTCCATGCAGTGCGCAATCGCGTCCATGCCGGTCGCCGCCGTCAGCCGGGCGGGCAGGCCGAGCGTCAGTTCGGGGTCGCAGATGGCGGCTTTGGGCACCAGGTGCCAGCTGTGAAAACCGAGCTTGCGGTGATCATCCAGAATCAAGATCGCCCCGCGCGCGACTTCGCTGCCGGTGCCGCTGGTGGTCGGCACGGCAATCAGCGGCGCCGCACGGTCGGTGATTTTCAATGAGCCACCTTCAATCGTGGCGTAGGTTTTGAGCGGGCCTTCATGTGTCGCAGCAATCGCCACGCCTTTGGCGCAGTCGATGGCCGAGCCACCACCGACCGCAATCAGGCCGTCGCAACCGGCTGACTTGTACATCGCTGCAGCTGCGCGCACCGCCGCTTCGGTCGGGTTCGACGGGGTCTGATCGAACACGGTGACCGGAATACCGGGCAGGGCATCGAGCGCCTTTTGCAGCACCCCAGCCGCCTTCACACCCGGGTCGGTGATGATCAATGGCCGCGTGATGCCGACGCGCTGGCACTCCTGCTTAAGGAGCTTGACGGCGCCGAATTCGAATTGAACCTGGGTGATGTAGTAGATGAAGGCCATGGTGTTTGATTCCTGTTGGATGTTCTTGCGCGGTACGATTTGTTTTTTACTCTACCGCAATTGAAAAGCAATTGAAATGCAATTGAAAACTGCTGAGCTGACTCGCGCGATGCAAGACGTTCTGAACGCAATGGCCAGGGCGCGTCGCCCTCCAATGCAATCGATGACACCCAACGATGCCCGCGCCGCATATGAGCGGGGCGCCAACGTGCTGGAGATTGCCCGACCGGGCATCGCCAGCGCCGAAGACCATGCAGTGCCCACGCGCGACGGCATGCAGATCAAGGCGCGGCTTTACCGTCCACATCACCCGGTGGAGGGGAAGCCCTCGCCAGCGATGCTGTTTTTTCATGGCGGCGGCTTCACCATCGGCAGCACTGAAACGCATGACATTTTGTGCCGCCAGCTCAGTGTGCTCTCTGGCTCTGCCGTGCTGTCGGTGGACTACCGGCTGGCGCCCGAGCACAAGTTTCCCACTGCCGCCAACGACGCCTGGGACGCGCTGCAATGGCTGCACGCGAACGCCGCCGCCCTGCAAATTGATGCTGCGCGCCTAGCCGTTGGCGGCGACAGTGCTGGCGGCACCCTGGCCGCGGCATGCGCGATTCAGGCGCGCGATGCGGGGCTGCTGCTGCGCTTGCAGCTGCTGTTCTATCCCGGCTGTGCGGCGCACCAGGACACGCCGTCGCATCAGCAATTTGCCGAAGGATTCGTGCTCGAAGAAACCCAGATCAGCTGGTTTTTCAATCATTACGTGCGCAGCCGCGCCGACCGCGACGACTGGCGCTTTGCCCCATTGAATGCGCCCGATGTGGATGGCGTGGCGCCGGCTTGGATCGGCCTGGCCGAGCTCGATCCGCTGGTGGACGAAGGCGTGATGTACGGTGACAAGCTACGTGCGGCGGGCGTCCATGTAGACCTCGAAATCTACCGCGGCGTGACGCATGAATTCATCAAGATGGGGCGCGTGATTCCTGAGGCCATAGTGGCCCACGCGCATGCCGCGCAGGCGCTGCGCAAAGCCTTGTTCTTTTAGCCCGCTTGAACCGTTCAAACCGAAGTTCAACATGACGCCTAACGCATTCCGCTCCGAGTTTCGTTTTTCCCATTCACTTCGCGTGCGCTGGGTTGAAGTCGACATGCAGAAAATCGTCTTCAACGGACACTATCTGATGTACTTCGACACCGCCATTGCCGACTATTGGCGCGCGTTGGGGCTGCCCTATGAAGAGGCCATGCAGCAACTGGGCGGCGATCTTTATGTCAAGAAAGCGAGTGTTGAATACCACGGCTCGGCGCGGTTTGATGACCGGCTGGACGTGGGCCTGAAGTGCGGGCGCATCGGCAATTCGTCGCTGACTTTTTCGGGCGCTATTTTTCGGGACGGCGGGCTGCTGGTGAGCTGCGAGTTGATTTACGTTTTTGCAGACCCGGTCGCCCAGACCTCCAGGCCCGTGCCGCAAGTGCTGCGTGACCTGCTTGAAAAGTTTGAAGCTGGCGGCGACATGATCCGGGTTGAAACCGGCGGCTGGACAGCGCTGGGCGCGAATGTAGGCACCCTTATAACTGATGTGTTTACACACGAGCAGGGCATCGCGTTAGAGCTGGTCAATAACGCTGCCGACTTTGCCGCAATTCATGCCGTGGCCTACAACGGGCTGGGGCAGGCGGTGGCTACGGGGCGATTGACCCGTCGCGACAATTCCGTCAGTCAGATTGGCCGACTGGCCGTGTGCCGGACGCTGCGTGGCTCGGGTGTTGGTACGCAGGTCCTACAGGCGCTGGTGGCCATTGCAAGGCAGCGCGGTGATGCCGAAGTCATGCTGCACGCGCAGCGCAGCGCGGAGAGGTTTTACCAACGCGCCGGGTTCAAGTCGCGGGGAGTGTATTTTGAAGAATCAGGCCTGCCGCACCTGGAATTTTTCAAGCGACTGTGAAATTCGGCAAAGGTCGGGGCAAAGCGCTTGCAACCGGCCAGTGAATGTTTTCCCTTCTGGCCTGCCAATGCGAATTGGGAGCCTGGCCAGTCGGAACGGCTGTTCGCAGATGCTCCCGTTCTTCCATTTGCACGTCCCAGCCGCCCGCGTCTGCGCTGGCCGTAAGCAGCGTGCTGCTGCGCGTGCCGTAGGCGTAGTCGGAAATGTCCACGAAGGCGCTGGACAGGGCTTCTTCACGCATAGGCGGAATGCCGGTAGCGGACAAATTCGCCGCGCTGGCCCGCTCGCGACTGCCCAGTGCTTGCCACAAATCGGCTTGCAGCGCGTGCAAATGACCGGTCGGGTCGTTGGCCTGCAGCGATTGCTCCAAGACGCTTTTCAGCCGGGTGCTTTTCGGCCACGGTGAATCCAGCGCTGCGTTCGACAGCCCGTAGACGCCGGGCTTCAAGGCTTCGAGGTGCCAAGCGCTGTCTTGAGGCCACCGTGACGTGCGGTTCGTCACCCAGTGCCATTGGCTGCGCCCCACGTCGCCCAGCACCAGGTTGAAGCCCGCAAAGGCTACCGGGTCTGCGGCAAGGGGCGTTAAAAAATCTTCGGCGTCACCGCTTGACTCCAGCCAGCGCGTGACCAGCTCGCCACGGGAACGCGGCGCGGGCAGGGCGTCAAGCTCGCGGAAATTGGTCAAAAAGGCGACGCGCCCGCCCGGCGAGATACCGAACCAGGTGCCGCCGGCCCGCAGGTCGCGACCGGAGATGATGCGCTGGCCGGCAGGCGTCTTCCAGCGCGCCAGCGGCACGGTGGGCCGGTCCAGAAACTCGTCACGGTTGGCGGCGATGACCAGCGGCCAGCGGCTGGTGGCGTTCAGGGCGAAGGCGATCAGGCACATGGCGCTAGGTATTTTTCGGCTTGTTTTTAAATTTTTAAATTCAAAAAATTTTTAATATATTCATTATTCTTTTTAAATATCTTCAAGTAATTTATAAGGTAACGCCATGAGCTGGAGAACCGGCCCTGTGGCGCTGCCAAGCGTCAAAGCCCCAGCGCCTGGGGCCGCCGCTGCGGTTTGCATCGACACAATCGCGTCAAAGCCGCCCGCCGGATTCGACGCGCAGGCGGCTACCATTCCGCAGGGTTGTTCAGCGTCCATCGCGCTG
>JANPFZ010000339.1:0-13713 GCA_031423655.1 Polaromonas sp. | reverse complement strand
GAACTTGCGCGGCGCGGCGGCTTCGCTGCGTTCGCTTGGGCTTTCGCCGGGGTGCTGGATATTGAGGAACATCGTGCGGCCATCGGGTGTTGCGGTGGCGCCGGTGATTTCGCAGCCGGCCGGGCCGACCAGAAAGCGCCGGATGTCGCCGGTTTTCGGGTCGGCCGCCAACATGGCGTTGTTGCCCAGGCGCTCAAGGTCACCTTTGCCCATGGCGCTGGTGGACATGTCGGTCTGCACCCACATCACGCCGCGCCCATCGACCCACAGGCCGTCAGGGCAGCCGAACATGTCCCCCTTGACGTTGCCTTTGGCCTCAAGACGGGTGTTGGCCGGGTCGCCAGCCAGGATGAAGTGGTTCCACTGAAACACCGTGTTGTCGAAGTCGCCATCTTCTTTCCAGCGAATGATGTGGCCCATCGTGTTGTTCGCGCGCGGGTTTGCGGCGTCAACGGCCGGCTGCTTGTCGCCGCCCCGGTTGCTGTTGTTGGTCAGCGTCGCATAGACCCAGCCTTGCTGGTCAACGGCGATCCACTCGGGGCGGTCCATCTTGGTGGCGCCCAGCAGGTCGCTGGCCTGGCGTGTCTTGATCAGCAGCTCGCCCTGGTCGGCAAAACCGTTGACAGCCGTCAGCGGGCCCTGGCCGTGCGTCAGCGCTATCCAGCGGCCGCGGCCCTCGGCGTCAAAGCGTGCGACATACAGCGTACCGTGGTCCAGCAATTCAGCATTGGCTGCCGCGCCGCCGGGTTTAATGGCGTCACGGCTGACGAATTTGTAGATGTATTCAAAGCGCGCGTCTTCGCCTGAATACACCACCGCGCGCCTGGTTTTTGTCACCGCCACCGTCGCGCCTTCGTGCGCCGCCCGGCCCAGCGCGGTGCGCTTGACGGGCGTACTGCTGGGGTTGAACGGGTCGATCTCGACGATCCAGCCAAAGCGGTTTGGCTCGTTCGGGTTTTTCACCGCGTCGAAGCGGGCATCATGCTCGTGCCAGCGGTAGCCCGCCGGCGCGCCCTTGCGCAGGCCCCAGCGCGCTTCGTGCGGGCTGGGCTGGTCGGGGCCATTGAAATAGTTGATGAAGTTTTCCTCAGACGTGAGGTAAGTGCCCCAGGGCGTGATGCCGCTGGCGCAGTTGTTCAGCGTACCGAGCGGGCGCATGCCGGCGGTATCAAGAGCGGTTTTCAGCATCGCGTGGCCGGCGGCCGGGCCGGCAAACGCCATCGGCGTATTGGCCGTGATGCGGCGCGCCCAGGGCGACGGCTTGACCACCTGCCATTGGCCACCTTTTTGTTCGACCTCTATCACCGACACGCCATGCGCAGCTTGCGCTTTGCGCACTTTTTCCGCCGTCCAGGTGGTCATGCCGTCGGAGTGCAGCAAGCCGTCGTCCGAGTATTCATGGTTCATCACCAGCAGGCCGGACGTGCTGCCGTTTTGCGGGTAGAAGTGAATACCGTCGTGGTGCATGCCCATTTGCACTTCCTGCTCGGCGGCGGTGTTGCTGGCGTCCATCTTGAACGTCGGGTTCTCGCCCGACACGCCGACCGCTTCGCCCCACGGCGCAATAACCTGGTAGCTGTAGCCTTCCGGAACGGTGACGGTGTCGGCCGTCGAAAGCGCCACGCTTTTGAAGCCCAGACTGGTACTGCCCGCGCCCATCGTTGCGCAGGCGCCGAGCGAGCCGACGGCCAGCGGTGCGAACAGCCCGCCGATCACGGCGCCCAATCCGCCCCGCAGCATGGTGCGGCGACCCAGTTTAGAGACGTCGTAAATGCTCTGGTTAGACGAGCGATTGCTGTCTTCCATGCCTGAGAAATCTTTGGCCATCGTCGTCCGTCAAGGTCATTTTTAACAACGCGTATCGTCACTGCAGATTGTGACGATTTGGTGACGACGTCGTACTCGGCATACGGGATTGGCGGGTATTTTTCTCCTCAGATTTGACACAGATCGGCCTCTAGCCCCCGTAAAAATTGCGCAAATAGCTATAAAAATAGTAGCGTCAATTGACCCGAACTGCGCGCGAATTGGCAGGCCCGAGATGGCAGGCCCGTCGCTCTGACGACGCTAAATCGGTATCGCCACCAGCTTCACAGCCAGTGCCTTGCATGCTTGATTCGTCATGCCAGCACACCCCATAACGGCCCGCTTGGGAGCGTCCAGCGCAGCTCTCAGCTGATCTGGCGCTTTCTTGGCTTGCCAGCGTACTATTGCTGTCAGCAGCAAGTTCTACATGTTGCTGTTGCTACCGCTGACAAGTCACCCCTGTACGCCCCTGTCGGCCCCTGTATGCCTTTTTCGCGCCTTGACGCACCCTGACGCGAGGTGCAGAGTTAAACCCCCATGGCCACCAGTTTTGACTTGCCACTCGAACTGCAGCAGATCGTCGACGCCGCCGGCAAGCGGGGCGGTATTACCGACCCCGACCAGCCCGCAACCCGCCCTGCTGCTTTGCGGGGGGTGAGATGACCTTTAAACGCCATCTGGTGGCAGCCCTGCTGGTGATCATCCTGGGCTGTCTCATCGGCGTCGGCTGGCTCATCTACAGCAATCAGCGCGCGGAGATCGAGTCCGAGCGCGGCGAGAGGCATACCCGTGATGTAATCCTGCAATTGGGTGATCTGCTGTCCAGTCTGAAAGACGCGGAGACCGGGCAGCGCGGCTTCATCATCACCGGCAAGCCCGACTTTCTGGAGCCCTATCAGGCCAGTCTGGCCGGGATCGCTGTCGGTCTGGCCGAGTTACGCCGCCTGACTGCCGACAACCCCCGGCAACAGCAGCGGCTGGACGCCATCACGCCGCTGGTTGCGGCCAAGCTCGCGAACCTCAAAGAGACCATTGCGCTGCGAGAGACCCAGGGTTTCCCGGCCGCCAGCGCGGTGGTCACGACGCAGTCGGGCAAGAAAATCATGGATGAAATACGCGCGCTGGTGGCCCAGGCCCAGGCGCAGGAGGCGCAGCTTCTGAAGGAGCGCGTCGCCATCCATGCAACAGACAACCGCAGGACGATGCAATCGGTCACGCTGGGCAGCGCCTTGGGCGGCCTCGCCTTGCTGCTGCTGTTGATCTGCCTCAGGTGGGAACTGGCCAGCCGCCGTCGGGCCGAGACGGCGTTGCGTGCCAGCGAGCAGCGGTTACGTGTGGCAACCGACGTTGCCGAGCTGGGCATCTGGACCTGGCAGCCCGACGGCGATCACATCAGCTGGGAAAACGACCGACCCTACGACATCTTCTGCATGCCCCGGACCGATGCGCCGCTGACCGCCGCCCGCTTCGCAGCCGAATTCGTCCACCCCGAAGACCTCGCGGCCTTCGAGCGGGCCATCGCGGACACGGTGCAGAACGGGGCGCGGCTCTTCTACCAGGGCCGCGTCCACTGCCCTGACGGGGAGCTGCGCTGGATTGAGCTGACCGGCCAGACGGTGGCGGCGACAGGTGGGCCACCGCTGCGCGTGATCGGCACCGTGCAGGACATCACCGGGCGCAAGCAGGCCGAGCAGCTGTTGCGCGAAAGCGAGCAGCGCTTCCGCGCCCTGGTGCTGGCCAGCTCGGATTTGATGTTTCGCATGAGTCCAGACTGGAGTGAGATGCGCCAGGTCTATGACAAGAACTTCGTCGTCGAAACGGAGCTGCCAAACGGCAACTGGCTTGAGCATTACGTTTGTCGGGATGATCAGCCACGCCTGATGGCGGCCGTCAAGGAGGCCATCCGGAGCAAGCGTCTTTTCGAGATGGAGCATCGGGTCCGGCGCGCGGACGGCAGCTGGGGCTGGATGCTGTCGCGTGCGATTCCGCTGCTCGGTGCCAGAGGTGAAATCGTCGAATGGTTTGGCGCTGGCAGTGATGTGACCGAGCAAAAGCGGGCGGTGCAGGCCGTGCGCGAATCGGAACGCTTTTTGCGGTCATCCCTCGACGCTTTGCCGGGCCACATCGCGGTTCTGGATGAATCAGGCACGATTCTGGAAATCAACGAGGCATGGCAGCGGTTCGGCGATGAAAATCAGGCGACGGCTTCTGGCATCGGCGTCGGTGTCAATTACCTCCAGCATTGCGAGCAGTCGTTGTCGCAAGACGACCAGACCCCGGCTTATGTCAGAGGAATCAAGGACGTCATCGCCGGACGGCAAACGCGTTTTGAGATGGAGTATCCCTGTCACTCTCCGACGGAACAGCGATGGTTTGTCATGCGGGTGACCCGATTTCGGAATCCGGGGCCGGTCCGTATCGTCATCGAGCATGACAACTGCACCGAACGGAAGCTGGCAAAAGACGCTTTGCGCGAGAGCGAGGAACGGTTTCGCGCTCTTTTTGACAGGGGGCCCATCGCGATCTATTCTTGTGATGCCGCTGGAATTGCCCAGGAGTTCAACCCCTGCGCGGCACAACTATGGGGACGGGAACCAAAACGCGGGGATAGCAAAGAACGGTTCAGCGGCGCGCACAAGTTGTATCTTCCCGACGGTACGTTTGTGCCACGCGAGCAGAGCCCGATGGCCGCAGTGCTCAGCGGTGACAGCGCAGGGGTGTATGACCAGGAATTCATCATCGAGCGGCCTGACGGCTCACGAATTTCCATCATCGCCAACACGGTGCCGTTAAGAAATGAGCAGGGACAGATTACCGGCGCAATGTGCTGCTTTTATGACGTCACCGAGCGCAACCGCCTGGAGCGCAAGTCGCTGGAGCAAGCTCAGGCCCTGACGGACCTGGACCGGCGCAAAGACGAGTTTCTGGCGATGCTCAGCCATGAGCTGCGCAACCCGCTGGCCGCCCTGTCCAACGCGGTGCAGTTGCTTCGTCTGCAAAAAAACGAAGCGCCACTGCAGCAGCAAGCGCGTCATATCATCGAGCGTCAACTGGGGCAACTGAAGCATCTGGTCGATGATTTGCTGGAAGTCTCCCGCATCACCACCGGCAGGGTTCAGCTGCGCCAGGAGCAAATTGCCCTGAGCGGTGTCGTGGAACGGGCGGTCGAAACGGCCCAGCCGCTGATCGCCCGACGCCGGCATCGACTTAAAGTGTCGCTGCCGCTGGAGCCGGTCTTCTTGCTCGGAGACGCCGCCCGGCTGGAGCAGGTGCTGGTGAACCTTCTCACCAACGCTGCCAAATACACCGACGAAGGCGGCGACATCTGGCTCAGCGTCGAGGCTGCGGACGCTGCTGAGGCGGTGGCGAACGGCGCGGCAGCCGTGCCGATGGTGGTGATCAGGGTGCGCGATACGGGCATAGGCATCGCGCCCGAATTGCTGCCGCACATCTTTGACCTTTTCACGCAGGCAGACCACTCACTGGACCGCTCGCAAGGCGGTCTGGGCATAGGCCTGTGCCTGGTTCAGCGGCTGGTGGAGATGCACGGCGGGAGCGTGGAGGCGCACAGCGTTCTGGGGCAAGGCAGCGAATTTATCGTGCACCTGCCACTCTTGCGTACGCCTTTGCCAGCCTCGCCGACGTTCCCATCGCCGGCTCCTGACACCGCCCGGACGACGACAAAAGGGTGCCGGGTGCTGGTCGTTGATGACAACGTTGATGCGGCCCAGAGTCTGGCCAGGCTGCTCGAAATAACCGGCCACGAGGTCAGTCTGGCGTATGACGGCTTGAGCGCTGTGCAAGCGGTCATGGATTGCCAGCCAGACGTGGTGCTGCTGGACATCGGCCTGCCAGGGCTTGATGGGTTTGAGGTCGCGCAGCAGATTCGTCAGCAAGCAGCACTGAATAAAATCGTACTGGTTGCCCTGACGGGCTATGGACAGGACGCTGACCGGCGGCTCTCGCAAGATGCCGGCTTCGACTACCACCTGGTCAAGCCCGCCAGATTCAGCGAGATAGAGAAAATATTGCTGGGCGTCTCGGAGCGGGTGACGTGATGGCCGCAACCTTCTCGCTCCGCGCCACTGGTGCGGGCTGGCGGAACGGTCGACGCTGCGGTGCCCTGATTCACAGCGAAGTTACAAAAAAAGCGAAATGAGGACTGCATCTTGGCGAATTTCCGGTGCGTCTGGTCTGAAGTTAGTTCAAGATATCGACACCAAAGCAAACATTACTTTTTCCTGTAGAGATGCCTGATTCTTCTTTCACTGTCCCCCGAAACTTTCAAACAACAGAGGTAGCTACTGTTGTTTCGGCGACACCTGGCGCTCTTTGCTTTGAGGATTTCGATAGGGAAGATGCGGCAAGATTCCGGCTCTTGCGACGTTTGGCGCCGGCTATCCGCCATGATCTTCTTGGGGCTCTTCAAGTTCCTGAATTTTTGATAGAAACGATTGAGAAGCGTCTCCAGTCCGCAAGTCCTGATCTTGACAATATGCAGGAAGACCTTGCCTTGCTACGCAACGCGTCGGAAAAGGCCGTAAGTTCAGGCATGAGTGTCATGAGTTGGATAGAACCTGAGGCGAAGCAGACTTCAGACATTCACACGGCAGTGTTCGACTGCATTGCGATGTTGTCCACGCCGCTCAAACTCAAGGGTTTCAATCTGGTCAACGACGTAGTGGGCATCGAAGCCCGGCTCTATGTGACTGCCGTTCGCCAGGTATTGAGCGCTGCATTAATCGCCTTGAGCGATCACTCGGCCGCACCGGCCGCCTTGCTTGTCGAGGCGCAGGCCATGCCAGGTTTCATTGAGATATCCATTTTTCTGTGTTTTACCGATAAGGTCCCGAGATTTTTCAGTAAAGCAGACCGACCGCTGCAATGGCACGAAGTCCAGGTGCTGGCAAAGGCGCACTCTGTCGGGTTGACCCTCACCCCGATCAGTGCGCACCTGACTTTCAATCGCGCCGCGTGATCTGAACTCGTTTTGTGCCTTTTCTTGTAAACCAAAAAAATATACAAAGGCCTGTGGTCGCTTGCAGGAAAAATTCATGACCTTAAGAGTATTTGTGGTGGAAGACAGCGCGGCTATGCGCGCACACCTGATTGGACTGCTCGCCACGGGAGCCAACGTGGAGGTGGTGGGTGTTGCATCAACCGAAACCCAGGCAAAACACTGGATTGAATCAAACCCTGGCCGGTGGGATGTTGCGGTGGTGGATCTTTTTCTCCGGGAAGGCACAGGCGCCGGTGTGGTCGAACACTGCCGCAAGCTGCATCCTGGTCAGGTCGTTCTGGTCATGACCAATCACGCCAAAAATGAACACTTGCTGCAAGACTGCAGACGATTGGGGGCGGACGCGGTCTATAACAAAGCTACGGAACTCCATGAGCTGGTGGCGTATTGCGCTCGGCGCGCCGCCGAAAGTCCCGTCCCTACCTGCTAGCTGGCGACGCGACAGGGGCCTGACCGTGGCCTGGTGCAGCTGCGCAAAGCCTTGCTCCACGCGCGGCATGCGCTCTAAAAAAACGACGGTGCCAGGCGGCAGCTGTGAAGTTGTGCACCAGTAGCAGATCGGGCGCTTGATCGCATGACGCTATCTGACGCTGCGGCTTGCACCTTCGTCAAGTCTTCTTAGACAAAACCGCTTTGCTATATTTGACAAAAGAAGGTTTGATCAAAGGTTTTCGGCTAGACTCGGCCGCAACAAGCTTTGCATTTCCAGGTTCATGCCCAAATCCAACTCGCCACCGGCCGCCAGTCTGTTCCTGGACAACCAGTTATGTTTTGCGCTTTACGCGGCATCGCTGGCCATGACCAAGACCTACCGGCCGCTGCTCGCGCCGCTGGGCCTGACTTATCCGCAGTATGTGGTCATGCTGGCGCTGTGGCAGCAGCGCGAGCTCAGCGCCGGTGCGTTGGCGCAGGCCGTGTCGCTGGACGCCGGAACACTGGTTCCCCTGATTCGCAAGCTGGTGGCACAAGGACTGCTGGCGCGCCGCCGCAGCAATGACGACGAGCGCGTGGTGCTTATTTCCGTCACACCAGCCGGGCAAGCGTTGACGCGACGTGCGCATGCGGTGCATGAGCAGGTCGGCTGCAGCACACAGCGCTCGGCGTCTGAGCGCAAAGCCCTCACCGCCTCGCTGCAGGCATTGCGTATCTCCTTGAGTGCGTAAGGTTGAGCCTTAAAAGTCCGACTCAGGCCCATAGCCCATCTGCTATTTTCACTATCACTGTTCTCCAAGCGTATTTCTTCCCTAACTACCAAGAGATTTTCTATGAAACTGATGGACTACGGCCTCCAGCCACTTGATTTCCAGAACCCCACACCTGCGCCCGCGCGGCCTGACTCTGCGTTCTCGCGCCGCAGCTTTGTGATGACTTCGCTGGCGTCCGGCTTCGCGGTCGCTTCCAACCCGTCGCTGGCGCAAGCTATCGCCACCGACAGCACCGGCCTGGTGGCGGGCGAAGTCAGCGTGCCCTTGGCCGACGGAAAAATTCCGGCTTATCGCGCTATGCCAGCCGCACCCGGCAAGTACCCGGTGCTGCTGGTAGTGCAGGAAATTTTCGGCGTCCATGAGCACATCAAGGACATGTGCCGTCGCTTCGCCAAGCTGGGCTATTACGCCATCGCGCCAGAGATGTACGCCCGTCAGGGAGACGTATCGAAAATGGCAGACATCGGCACCATCTTGTCTACCGTGGTGGCCAAGGTACCCGATGTGCAGGTCAACGCTGACCTCGACGCGGCTGTTGCATTTGCGGCTGCCAGTGGCAATGGCGACACCGCCCGCCTGGGCCTGGTGGGCTACTGCTGGGGTGGCCGCGCCGCGTGGGTTTATGCCTTGCATAACCCCAAACTGAAAGCTGCCGTGTCGTACTACGGTTTGCTCGACGGCATGAAGTCGCCGATCAAGCCGCAGGACCCTGTCGACTTCGCTGCCACGTTAAAGGTGCCGGTGCTGGGGCTTTATGCCGGCATTGACGGCTTCGTCAAGCCCGCTGTCATCGACCAGATGCGCGCCGGCCTCGTCAAGTCAGGCAGTGGGTCACAGATCGTCGTGTTTCCGAATGTCAACCATGGATTCAACGCCGACTACCGGCCGACCTACGACAAAGCTGCGGCCACCTATGCGCAGAAACTGACAACCGACTGGTTGAAAGAGCGCGGCGTCTAGTCGGGCGCCGCCATTTATTGTTATTCACACAGGAGATATAAATGAACACAAGCACTTCTTTTGCCCGGCGCGCTGCGCTGTCCGCGGTAGCCTGCGCCTTCGCTGCACTGGCCGTGCCCGCAGGGGCCCAGGTCGATCCCACCCAGATGGTCAACGCCTTTGAGAGCGCTGGCGGCAAACATGAGGGCTTCCGGCGCTCTGGCGCCAAAGGCCTGTGCGCGGTGGCCGAATTCGTCGGCAGCGCAGAAGGCCGCGCGCTGTCGGTGTCGTCAGCCTTCAGCGGCAAGCCGGTGCCCGTGGTGGCCCGCTTTTCAATCGGCGGCGGCAACCCCAAGGCACCGGACAACGCCAAGAGCCAGCGCAACATGGCGCTGCAATTCGACCTGCCCAACAGCGAGACCTGGTTGATGGGCAACATCTCGGCACCAGTGTTCGGAGCTTCCTCGCCGCAGCAGTTGCTGGGTCGGCTGACGTCTCTGGCGGTTGACCCGGAAACGAAAAAAGTCGATGCGGACAAAGTCAAGGCCTTTACCGACGCCAACCCCGAGGTGTTGCTTCAGGGCAAGTATTTCGCTAGTCAACCTGTGCCGGCCAGCTTTGCCAAGGTCAATTACTGGGGCGTGCATGCCTTCGGCTTCACCGACGCCGCAGGCAAGAAGCAGTTCGGCAAATGGGTGTTCGAGCCCGTCGGCGGCACACAGGGCCTGAGCGACGATGAAGCCAAGGCCAAGGGCACCGAGTTTTTGTTCGACGACCTGCGCCAGCGCGTGGCGGCCGGCCCGGTGGCCTTCGACTTCATGGTGCAACTTGCGCAGCCGGGTGACAAGATCGACAGCGCAGTGACGCCGTTGCCAGACGAGCGCAAGAAAGTCTCGCTCGGCCGCCTGACCATCAAGTCTGTGTCAGCCGACTCCACCGGTCCCTGCGTGACTATCAACTACAACCCGATGGTTCTGCCCAAAGGCGTCGAGGCCTCTGCCGACCCGATGCTGGCCGCCCGAGCAGCGCCTTATGCGGTATCGCAAGGACGTCGCCTGGTTGAAGGTGCGAAGCAGTAGATTAAATAAGGCGCGTGAAAACCGCGCATAAATACCGCGCTGCTTCAAAATATTTCTCGCCAAGCCATGGCCGGCTTGCGCCAGACGTCATCATTTTTCCATAGCGCCGCGCAGCCGTGGAGCTGCGCGTTGGCTTTCCCTGGGCCGACCGGGTCGGATGCAGCTCACTCGCTGATGGCTTGCAGCCGGGATCCGAGAGGCACGCGCTCATCCTAGTAAAAACACTGAGACAAAACTGTGTTGAACAGATTGAACTCGACCTCGCCATACGCCAAAATCATATTAGTGACATATTTCACGCTTGACTCTTTGCCTACTCTAACAATTGGAGAAATTATGAAGAAACAGGTCCACACCGATCAAAGCCAAGCTCCGTCCGCCATGCGCCTCGGAAGACTTGCCCGCTACATGCTTCTGGCGGGTACCGGTGTTCTTGCTGCTTGTGCTGCTGGTCCCCAACAGGGGCAAGCGCCGAATCTTGCCGCAACTCCCGTGTTGACGAAGTTGAGCAACCCATGGGACATGGCTTTCCTGCCGGACGGGACGATGTTCTTCACGGAGAAATGCAAGGGCCTGTCGGTCCGCGCGCCGTCGGGTACCGTCACGCGCCTGCTGGGGATGAAGGACTCGCAGGGCTACGCGACTGCGGCCGCTGACCTGTTCTGCGATGGCCAGGCGGGCATGAGCGGCGTTGCGGTCGACCCCAATTTCGCCAGCAACCGCTTTGTGTATGTCTATTCAGCCTCCAGCATGGGGTCACCGTCGACCAACCGTGTGATGCGCTTCACCGTCGGTGCCGATGGAAAAGCGTTGTCCGACCGCAAGGACATCGTGACCGACATTCCCTACAAGGTGGCCAAAAGCAACCACCCCTTCGGTGACTCGGGAGCGCACAACGGCGGGCGCGTGCGCTTCGGGCCCAGCGACGGACTACTGTATGTGACCACGGGGGACACCCACAACGGTGAAGTGCCGCAAAGCCCGACGCGCATTGGCGGCAAGGTCCTGCGCATGGACCGCGAAGGCAAGGCTGCTGCGGGGAACAACGCGCCGCAGGGATTTGACCCGCGCATCTACACCTACGGGCACCGCAATCCCCAGGGCATCGCATTCCGTCCGGGAACCAACCAGCCCGTCACGGCCGAAAACGGACCCTGGCATTCAGACGAGGTGACCGCGCTGGTGCCGGGCGGCAACGCTGGATGGGATCCGCGTCCCAACGTGGGCGGCCGTGGCGACTGCCCCGACAAGTACTGCGGTTATAGCCCCAACCAGATGGGCGCCATGGACCCCAAGGAGCGGGCTGCCTTCATGCCCATGACGGATCTCAAGACCTATCCAAAGGCGATGAAGCCGGCCTGGAACAACGATGGCCTGTCCCAGGGCCTGTCGTCGGGAGAATTCCTGAAAGGCAAGCAATGGAAGAGCTGGGACGGAAAGATGGTGGTGGCCTTCATGGGCATTGGCATCCACGGCACGCCGGTCGGCAATCGCATGGACATCCTGGACATCAGCGCCGATGGCTCGTCGGCCAAGCGAACCACCATGTCGCTGCCCATGCCGGCAGGCCGTTTCCGCTCGGTGGTTCAGGGACCGGACGGCAACCTGTATGTGGCCACGGACGAGGGTGAAATCTACCGCATGACGCCCAACTGATGCGTCGCCGGCCGCACAGCCGAAAGGCAGTGCGGCCGGAACGTAGACTGCTTACCCCACCACCATCCCGTGTTCAACCGCCAGAAAACCCGCCGGGTCGTCAGGAGTCTTCCGATATGAAGTTGAAATCAAAATTGATGTTGATGCGACAAGCCTTGGCCTTTGGTTTGGCCTCAAGCGCTTTGTTTGTTGCCGGAACGGCCTTTGCAAGCGAAGAGTTGTTCAAAAAATCCAACTGTATGGCCTGCCACGCCATCGACCAGAAGCGGCTGGGGCCGTCGATGAAGGAAGTGGCCGTCAAATACACCGGCGACGCCAGTGCCGCTGACAGGCTGGCGCAGAAGATCCGGGCCGGCGGCGGCGGCGTTTGGGGCGAAATGGCCATGCCCGCACAGCCTCAGGTGTCAGAGGCCGATGCCAAGACGCTGGTCGAGTACATTCTGTCAATTAAATAAGCTGCAGATGCACGTTGGCACGCTCACTTTGCAGTGACCGAGGCCACTGGTACCGTGCCAAATTTTGAGGGCGGCGTACGGGCGTGATAAGGCCAAGTCAAATTGAGCGGGTCGCCCTCCGAAGAAGTCGAAGCTCGAGGGTAAGCTGGCGTCTGCTTCGGGTCCAGGGCAGCCGCTGCCTGACGACAAAAGAGGCACCGCATTCGGTCTTTTGCCGGCATTCCTGCACCAGCAAATTCGCTGCTTTACATGACCGCGCTAGTGATGCCGCCGCTGATTTTCCGTAGCTGCCGGGTCGTGGTGGCGTACCCGATCAGCGGTATGTCAACGGTATCGTCCAGCTCGCTGAACTTGATCAGGCAGGGCCGTTGTAGTTTGCAAAAACGCCTTGGGCCGCGCGTCGCTCGGTATCATTCCGGGCCGAGTAAGTAATAAGGCGCTGCGCTGCAGACGGTTTTCCCTGCAGACACTCATCCATCGTGATGCCAAACCCCGGCAATTCAGGTCTCGGCCTCTTTCCTGGTTGCTGTGTTCCTTTTGCCGTGGGCCTGTCTTATCTGCCCGGCCGTGACCTGGACCGGGCCTCCATGGTGATGGGCTATTTCTTTTGCCTGTCGGCCGCGTTTGTGCTAGCCAGATATATGCGCGATCAGGAAAAAAGCCCAGCCGGAGGTGAAGGACATGCCGATGTTCAAGCTGGTGGGTTGGGGTGGGTTTTTCCTTGCCATGTGCCGACTGGCCGGGGTTTGCGGCTCATGGAAGTCCATAAGACCTACAAGGCGTTTTTGGGCGTGAGCCGGCTTTATCTGATCACCGGCACCCTCACACTGGCCAAAATCTTGCGTGACTGACATGGGGTCGATTTGAGTGAAGCGCGCATGGTAGGCCGCAGCGCACGCAGCACGACTGCTAGCGCATGAAGCTCCACCACATACTGAAACACCTGAAAATCGGCACGCAAAAACCATCATGAGAAAATGACTGCTATTTATTTAATAGCTTATTAGTCAATGATCTAAGGGGCTGCAGTGCTTTTTAATGCTCAGACGCAGGCAGAGACCTTGGCGCTCAGCGCGGTGTCTGCGCTGCCCATTTCCTTCGTCGTGGTTGGCGCCAGCGCGGTTGCGGGCGGTTCGGCGCAGGGAAAAGTCCTGCCCTGATGCATTGCTCGCTCCAGACGAAATTTTCTGACGTAAGTTTAAGGAAAAAAAGCCTCTAGCTCAAGCTAGACGTGTGCAGAAAGCTACTAAAATAATAGCAGCTGATTGCTTATACCGACCTGCCAAAAAACGGGTGAGACGGGTCGTTGTAGCCGTGGGTGGAAGCATGGCCAGGCTCGACGAGTGCGTTGATAAAGGCTTCGTCTTCCTGGTCCAGCACCAGATCGACAGCCGCATAAATGTCTTCGAGATGGGCCAGCGTACGCGGCCCGACGATGACCGAGCTGACCAGCGGGTTGGCCAGCACCCAGGCAGCGGCAAACTGGCCGGGAGCGATGCCTTTGGCTTCGCAGCGCGCCTTGAGCTTTTGCGCGATCACCAGTGACGCTTCGC
>JANPFZ010000338.1:0-9478 GCA_031423655.1 Polaromonas sp. | reverse complement strand
CCAGCCCTCAAGCCGCCTCACGATAGAAAAAATCCCGCTTCACCACACGCGCCGCCAGCGGATGCACCGCATCACCAATCGCGCCGATGTGCTCGGGCGTGGTGCCGCAGCAGCCGCCAACAATATTGACCAGGCCTTCGGCGGCAAATTCGCGCAGCAGGCGGGATGTGACATCGGGCGTCTCGTCAAAGCCGGTTTCGCTCATCGGATTGGGCAGGCCGGCGTTCGGGTAGCAGCTGATGAAGGTGTCGCTGGCGACACGCGCCAGCTCCTGAATATAGGGGCGCATCAGCGTGGCGCCCAGCGCGCAGTTCAGGCCAACGGCCAAGGGCTGCGCATGCCGCACGCTGTGCCAAAAAGCCGTGACGGTTTGACCGCTCAGGATGCGGCCTGACGCATCGGTGACAGTGCCGCTGATGATGAGCGGCAGGCGTTCGCCCGAGTTCTCGAAGTATTCGTCAATCGCAAACAGCGCCGCCTTGGCGTTGAGGGTGTCAAAAATAGTCTCGACCAGCAGCACGTCACTGCCACCCTTGACCAGCGCTTCGGTCTGCTCGTAGTAGGCCTGGCGCAGCGCCTCAAAACTGGTGTTGCGCGCGCCGGGGTCGTTGACATCGGGGCTGATGCTGGCGGTCTTGGGTGTGGGGCCCAAGGCGCCGACGACGAAGCGCGGCTTCTCAAGCGTTGAAAATTTGTCGCAGGCTGCGCGCGCAATGCGCGCCGATGCAAGGTTCATCTCGGCAGCCAGGTCGGCCATGTCGTAGTCGGCCTGCGCGACCGTCGTGGCGCCGAAGGTGTTGGTTTCGATCAGGTCGGCACCGGCGGCCAAATAGCTTTCGTGAATGTCCTGAATCACATCCGGGCGCGTCAGGCTGAGCAGCTCGTTGTTGCCCTTGATGTCCTTGTGAAAGCCCTTGAAGCGCTCACCGCGATATTGCGCTTCGCTGAGCTTGAAGCGCTGGATCATCGTGCCCATGGCGCCGTCGAGAATGACAATGCGCTTTTCAAGAATGGCCGGTAGCTGCTGGCCACGGGTGTAGGGAGGCGTTTTCATGAGGGTATTTTAGGTGGCGGGCTGCAGGCAACGCGAGGCCGCCGGAAACTATCCGCGACAATAGGGACTTGCCGCCACCGCGCCCGCGCGGCCCCATTCGCGCAAAGCGATGCAAACATCTGGTTTTCAAGCCAATAATGGCTGCGGCCCAGGTAATACATGCGCAATCAGCTACGTTTTTAATAGCATTTTGTTTACCATCTGTTCGCCAGCAACGTCGCCTTACAAGCGCTGAACCCACCGCCCACCCCGTGCCATCTTTGCCTTCTTCATCGCCAAATATCGCACCGGCCAGCGCGCCAACGCCGCTGGACGTGCTGGCCCAAGTCTTCGGCTACGACAGCTTTCGCGGCCCGCAGCAGGCCATCGTCGAGCATGTGGTGAGCGGCGGCGATGCGCTGGTGTTGATGCCGACCGGCGGTGGCAAGTCACTGTGCTACCAGATTCCGGCCATCGTGCGGCAAAACGCCGGGCACGGCGTCACTATCGTCATTTCGCCGCTGATTGCGCTGATGCACGACCAGGTCGGTGCACTGCATGAAGCGGGCGTGTCAGCGGCATTTTTGAATTCGACGCAGACCTTTGACGAAAGCAGCGCGCTGGAAAAGCAGTTGCTGCGCAATGAGCTGACGCTGCTCTACGCCGCGCCCGAACGCATCAACACGCCGCGCATGAAGGGCTTGCTGGCGTCGCTGCACGAGCGCGGGCTGCTGAGCCTGTTTGCGATTGACGAGGCGCACTGCGTTAGCCAGTGGGGCCACGACTTCCGGCCCGAATACCGCAGTCTGAGTCTGCTGCACGAAACCTTTCCCGATGTGCCGCGTATGGCGCTGACGGCGACGGCCGATGCGCTGACGCGGCAGGACATGATAGAGCGGCTCAAGCTGGAAGACGCGCAGCATTTTGTCAGCAGCTTTGACCGGCCCAACATTCGCTACACCATCGTCGAAAAAACCGATCCGACGCGCCAGTTGCTGCGTTTCATTGAGGCCGAGCACGATGGCGAGGCGGGCATTGTGTATTGCCAGTCGCGCAAACGCGTGGAAGAAATCGCGAACATGCTGGCTGACGCCGGCATCAAGGCGCTGGCCTATCACGCGGGCCTTGATTCGTCCTTGCGCCAGCAGCGGCAAGACCGTTTTCTGCGCGAAGACGGAATCGTGATGGTGGCGACGATTGCGTTCGGCATGGGCATCGACAAGCCCGACGTGCGCTTTGTCGCGCACCTCGACATGCCGAAAAATATCGAAGGCTACTACCAGGAGACGGGGCGCGCCGGCCGTGACGGGCAGAGCGCCGACGCATGGATGGCCTATGGCCTGCAGGACGTGGTGAACCAGCGCCGCATGATCGACACCAGCGACACCGCCAGCGATGAGTTCAAGGCCGTGATGCGCGGCAAGCTCGATGCGCTGCTGAACCTGGCCGAGGGAACGCAATGCCGTCGCGTGGCCTTGCTGCGCTATTTCGGTGAGGAGCTTTCGGGCGAGCGGCAGGAAGTGGCGAGCGTGGAGGCTGCCTGTAACCCAGCCCCCGGCGTGGAACCGACTTTGCCGGGCCACAGGCGGGCGGCCCCCCCAGGGGGCAGCGCAGTACGCGAAGCGACAAGCGTGGGGGCCACATTCTGTTGCGATAACTGCATGTCACCGCCTGCGGTTTGGGACGCAACAGACGCTGCCCGCAAGATGCTCAGCTGCATCTACCGCGTGCAGCAGGCCAGCGGCATCAGCTTCGGCGCTGGTCACCTGATGGATATTTTGCGCGGCAAAGCCACCGAGAAGGTCGTGCAGTACGGGCACGACCAGCTCAGCACTTTTGGCATTGGCCCCGACCTGGGCGAGGCACAGTGGCGCAGCGTGTTGCGTCAGTTGATTGCGAAAAACATGGTCTGGGTTGATGCTGAGGCCTTCAGCACATTGAAGTTATTGCCCGACGCACGCCAGGTGCTCAAGGGCGAAGTCGGTGTGATGCTGCGCGAGCAAACCACTGCGGCCAAAGGTGATCGCCGCAAGCGCGTGACCAAAACATCGGTCAAAGGTCTGGCAGAAGCCGCACTGAACGCGGGCGCCCTGGAACGACTTGCCAGCCTGAAAGCCTGGCGGGCCGAAGTGGCGCGCGAACACAATCTGCCGGCGTTTGTGATCTTTCACGACGCCACCTTGCGCGCCATCGCCGAGCGCGCGCCGCAGAGTCTGAACGAGCTGAACGGCATCAGCGGCATCGGCGCCAAAAAACTGGAGGCCTACGGCGCTGACGTGGTTCGCGTCTGCCAGCCAAAATAAATGTTAAAAGTGGCTGTAGCCCATTCAAATCGAGCGCAAGCAGCTATTATTTTCATAGCAGTCACAGGCTTGAATTAAAGCTTGAACGGCTTTGTGAAAATTTCGCCACGCACCCTTTCAACGCCTTTCAAGCTGCAAAATCTTGGCCGTTCTGCCGAGGGGCTTGTGTACTGAAAAGCTCGTTGATGGGTCTGATGATTTGCCTGACTGCAGCACGCTTGTCTTGGCGAACGTGTTTGATGCCGCCGGGCAAACGCCGATGGCGCGGTAACTTAATGCGGCGGCCAGTCGCGCCTCTGACGGGTCGCCCAGTGCGCTCCCGAAGTCGTCTGCAACCTGGCAAGTGGGCGCCAGTCCATCGGCATAGCCGCCGTCGCCCTTGTTGTTCACGCCGCTGAACTGAATCGCGAAGTAGGTCGTGCCGCAATTGTCTTGCGGTAAAAAACCATAGGGCTTGCCGCAGGTGGTCTCGCCCATCAGATCGACCTGCACATTGACGCCGCGCAAGCCGTTGATGATCGACTCACTGGCCGAACAGGTGCCCGGCCCGGTCAGCAGCGTCACGCGGCTCAGGCCGAGTTGCGGAAGTGCCTGACCGCTGGTGGTGGAAAGACCCCGGCTGACCGCGTAAAAAGGCGTGACCGCTTCCAGGGCCGTGAGTCCGAAGGGGTTCTTGGGGTTGAATACCAGGCGCTCGAACACGGTGCCAGTGGTGGCCGCCGGCGTGGCCACCATGTAGGCGAGCTGGCTGGCAATCGACAGGTAGCCGCCGCCGTTGTAGCGCACGTCGATCACCAGATCGGTGATGCCTTCAGCCTTCAACTGCGTGATGGCGGCGATCAGCTGGCCTTCCGACGTGGCGACGTGATCGTTGAACAGCAGGTAGCCGGTTCGGCCCGGTGGCGTGTCAATGACTTTCACGTTCTGCACCGGCGTGCTGACGATGGTCTGCGACGTAAGGTTGACCGTGCGCTGGACGCCGTTGACACCGAGGACGGTGAAAGAATGGGTTTCGTTGGCATTCTTCGGATAAAGGCCGGCATTTAGAACGTCAACCGTCGCGCCATTGATGGCGTCAGCGCTGTCAACGAACAAAATCTTTGCGCCCCGGTCTATGCCCGCTGCTGTCGCAGGCGTGCCCGCTTCGGTGTACGCAACACGAATGTCGCGGGGCGGCGTTGTCTTGATGACGACCACCTCAAACCCATAGCCCGCAGCCGCACCCGACTGCGACAGCGCCTGCCACGCGGGCGTGTCGTAGCGGAAATGAAAGCGGTCTTTCGGCCTGCCAGACGCCGTCAACACAGGGGTGCGCAGGGCGTCGAAGTAAGCCTGCGGCGTGGCGTAGCTGTCGGCGCGCACCGACGCGGGGATTTCGTCAAACCACAAGTACGTCTCATCAATGTAGGCCCGAACCCAGCTTTTTTCTTGCGCCACGGTGCCGGCCTGGTCGGTAAACGACTGGCCGGTGGCGGGGTCAATGCCAGAGCGCGGCGCGACGCAAATATTTTTGAGGCTGCTTGAAAGCACGAGGGTGTCGCCGTCACTGGCCGTGACAACCGCCTCGCCACCGCCACTCCCACCGCCACAGCCCGCAAGCACCAGCGTTAAGGCTGATAAAGCCGCTAGAGCCGGTTGCGCCGACCAGAAGCTGGCCCGATGCGCCCGATGATGCGCTGCAGCGCCGTTGTCAGCATTTGATGTCGCTTTATTAACTGCGCGAGCGCGTTGTTGACCTGCCATCCTGACCTCATTGATCTATTTTTTTTAAGTATAGAAGCGAGGCGTTTTGGCGACAACCTGTGTTGACTGGCGCGGGATAGCCGGATGACTATTGCACAAAACCCATGCCGCGCGACTCGCGCACTTCGGGCTTGATGCGGTGCTCGGCTTCCAGCTGCGACAGAAATTCGTCGGCTGAAAACTCGGCAGCCAGAATATCGACCTGCCGCTTGACGGCCGCAAAATCACCGGGGCACAGCAGGGTCAGTTTGGCGAGCCGGGTCTGCTCGGCGGGCGTCAGGCGTGCCGCGTCACCGCCCAGGGCTTCCGTCACAAACATTTTTTCGCGCTGCGTAGTCGTCAGCGGCATGAATTTGATCTTGAAGGTGAAACGGCGCAGCGCCGCGGGGTCCAGGCTGTCGAGCAGATTGGTGGTGCAGATAAAAATGCCGTTGTAGCGTTCCATGCCCTGCAGCATTTCGTTGACCTCGGTCACCTCATAGGTCCGCTGCGCACCGCGCCGGTCTTGCAGAAAACTGTCGGCTTCATCGAGCAGCAGCACGGCCTTTTCCAGCTCGGCCTCCTTGAACATGGCGGCCATGTTCTGCTCGGTCTCGCCGACGTATTTGCTCATCAGGTCACTAGCCTGCTTGATGATCAGCGGCTGCTCCAGCGCCCTGGCAATGTGTTCGGCCAGCGCGGTTTTGCCGGTGCCCGGCGCGCCATAAAAACACAGCGAGCCGTGGCCGCGATTTTTCAGCGCCTCCACAATGCGCGGCACTTCAAAGCGCGACTCGACATTGAGCATCGACAAGTCGTAAGTCGTGACACTGCGGCGACCCGAGGTGTCTGATTTGTTGCCCAGCGCCACGTCGGCGTTTTTCAGTTGCCGCTCGATCAATGACTCCATAGTAGAAGCCCCCACGCTTCCCACTTTGTGTGGTTCGCTGCCCCCCGAGGGGGCTGGCCTTGCTTGGGGCGGCCCGGCGCGGCGGCCTTCCTCCGCGTTCTGTTCGACACAGAACTTCATCTCAACCGCTTTTTCAGGCGCGCTCGCCAGGCGCGCAAAGCGCACCGCTGTGCGGATCTGCGCGGGTGTCAGTCCCTTGCGCGCTGTGAGCCGCGCCACAAACGCATCACTGACCTGCACGCCTTCAAGCGTCTTGCGCACCACGCCTTCGCGCGCGCCGGGTGGCGGCGAACGCAGCTCGAGGTGGTAGGCAAAACGGCGGCGGAACGCCGGGTCAATCTGCTCGATGCGATTGGTGACCCACAGCGTTGGCACGGTGTTCGATTCCAGAATCTGATTAACCCAGGCCTTGCCGTTGACCGAGCCGCTGACCGGCGCCGGGAGCTGTTCGGAACGGGCCATGAACTGAGCTGCTTCGCTGGAGATCGGCGGAAAAACGTCTTCGACTTCATCGAACAACAATGCCGAATGCGCGCTGCCTTTCAAAAACACCTGCGCAATCTGCAGCGAACGGTAACGGTCACGGCCGCTGAGTGAGTTGCCTTCCCGGTCTGCACTTTCGACCTCAAACAAGTCCAGCCCGGCGGCTTGTGCCACAACTTTGGCCAGCTCGGTCTTGCCGGTGCCGGGCGGGCCGTAGAGCAGCACGTTCACGCCCTGCTCGCCGCCCAGCACGGCATTGCGCAGCAAGGACACCAGCACGTCAGCATCTTCCTTCACAAAAGCAAAGTCGGCCAGGCCGAGTTGGCTGCGTGCCGCAGGCCGGGTGAACACCGCCATCAGCTCATTGTTGTCGCGGTACTCGCGCATCAGCACCGGCGGCAGTTTTTCGCTGACCTTCATCAGGTCGGCGAGGTCGGTGATGTTGTGCTCGGAGATCAGGTTTTCGACCATGCCGATGCGCTCCAGTCGCGAACCGGCGCGCAGTGCTTCGGCCACCTCATGCGGCTTGACGCCAGCCACATCAGCCAGCGCGGCATAGGCCTCAGGCGCGTTGTTGACCTTGAACTCGACCAGCAGCGAACGCAGGTCACGCTGGTAGCGCGCCAGCGTGCCATACAGCAGCAGCGCGCGTTCTGCGCGGTTGAGCTGCAGCAGGCTGGCGAGTGCGTCGATATTTTTTTCCACCAGCGTCGATTGTTTTTTCAGCGCGTGTGTCAGCCAGTCGCCGGTGGCGCTCAGCACCGACAGCAAATCTTTCGGCTGGTCCTTGGCGTGCTCGTCTAGGTAGAAGAACAGCGTGCCTTCCTCGTAGGGGCCGCGCCAGGCGCCGTAGCGCGCCATGAATTCAGCGTCAGGCAACAGCTCGTGGCCGCGCCAGAATTCGTTATCCTTGCAGCGGCGGCCCAAAAATTCCCGCAGGCGCAGCAGGGCCGGAAGCGGCCAAACCAGGTGCCGACCCGACAGCGCGAGCAGGCTGTTGAGGTCCCGACGCAGATTGAATTTGCCACCCTGCCGCGCAGCGAGCGTCAACACAAAGTGCGAACACATCAAGTCCAGCACCGGCGCCTCCTTAAGACCCGGAGACAACAGGCATTGCGACTGGTCACTGACAAAACGCTTGGTTTTCATCAAACTTCCGCTGGCAAAAAATGCAAGGTGTTGTATTGATCTGCTGTTCTGTTTTCCTGGCGACACCCGAACGTATCAGGACTCCACCATAACGCAGCTTGGAGCATCATGGAAGACACTACTTAACGCTACTGAACACTACTGAAGTTTCCCCGCGTGAAACGCAGCACGCAAGCGAAGCAAACTACACGGCCAGCCCGGAGAATTTTCATGCTCAAGTTGAACGATATCGAACAAGCTGCCGCACGCCTTGAAGGCCAGCTACTGAACACGCCTTGCGTCGAGTCAAAAACACTGTCGCAACTGACGGGTGCGCAAATTTATCTGAAGTTTGAAAACCTGCAGTACACGGCCTCGTTCAAGGAGCGTGGCGCTTGCAACAAGCTGGCGCAACTGACAGCCGACGAACAGCGCAGCGGCGTGATTGCGATGAGCGCCGGCAACCATGCGCAGGGCGTGGCGTACCACGCACAGCGCCTCGGGCTGCGGGCGGTGATCGTGATGCCGCGTTTCACGCCGGGCGTCAAAATCGAACGCACACGCGGCTTTGGTGCAGAAGTAGTGCTGCACGGTGACACGCTCGACGAATCCCGCATACATGCGCAGCAACTGGCCGAAGCACAGGGGTTGATTTTTGTGCATCCGTATGACGACGAAGCCATCGTCGCCGGCCAGGGGACCGTCGGTCTGGAGATGCTGCAGGCCGTGCCTGGTCTGGACACGCTGGTGGTGGCGGTCGGCGGTGGCGGGCTGATTGCCGGCATGGCGACAGCGGCCAAGGCGATCAAGCCCGACATCGAAATCATCGGCGTGCAGACCTCGCGTTTCCCGGCGATGTTCAACGCCATCAAGGGCACGCACCACGCGCAGGGCAACAGCACGATTGCCGATGGCATTGCGGTCGGTAAGCCGGGCGTGATTGCGCAGGCCATCATCGCGCGGCTGGTCGATGACCTGCTGTTGGTCGATGAAGGCGATATTGAACAAGCGATGGTGATGCTGCTGGAGATTGAAAAAACACTGGTTGAAGGCGCGGGTGCGGCAGGTCTTGCGGCGCTGCTCAAATACCCGGCGCGCTTTGCGGGTAAAAAAGTCGGGCTGGTGCTGTGCGGCGGCAACATCGAGCCGCTGCTGCTGGCGGCCATCATTGAACGCGGCATGGTGCGCGCCGGGCGGCTGGCGCGCATCAAGGTCAGCGTGCAAGACATTCCCGGCTCACTGGCGAAGATCACGGCGATGGTGGCCGACGCTGGCGCGAACATCGACGAGGTACACCACCAGCGCGCGTTCACGATGCTGTCGGTGCAAAACGTCGAGATAGAACTGGTGATTCAGACGCGCGGGCGCGAACACATTGCGCAGGTGCTGGCCACACTCAATGCCGCGGGTTTTGAGGCGTCAGAGCAGCATTGAAACAGTTAAAACGCGGTTTTTAAAACGCGGCTTTTCAGCGAAAAGTGCCTGTAGCCTAGGTAATGCGTGCGTAATCAGCTATAAAACACATAGCAAATAAATAGGCTCGCCTTAACGCAAATGCTTCGCCATCTTGGCGGCGAAGAGCTGCGGGATGCTCACGCTTCGCTTTCCCGCAATCAGTTCGAACGATTCACCGGCACGCATCACACCAGGCGTCTGCACGGCCAGATAAAAGCCACAAAAACCGCTTTGCGCCATCAACCGGCTGGCGCGTGCAAAGCCGATGCTGGCGTTGAACTTGTAGCAAGGCTCGCGCGGCAAGGTCACCCGCAATTCGCAGTCGGCGAACTTCAACACGTCACCGGCCCAGACACCGGTTTCCAGCAGGCCGGCCAGCGTCAGGTTTTCCCCCAGGCTGCCGTGCGGCAGGCTGTCGTCGATGCGCCCCAAGCCGGCCTGCTG
>JANPFZ010000337.1:0-8909 GCA_031423655.1 Polaromonas sp. | reverse complement strand
CCGCCTCGTGAAGGAAACCACCGCCGCCGGCCGTATCAGCGGCCAGGGCACGCGCGAGCAGGATTTGCGCAGCTTTCTGGGTATGTTCAATTTCGGCGGCGACATGGTCAAGCAGTCCGTCGGCAGCATGAGCGGCGGCGAAAAAGCGCGGCTGGTGTTGTGCATGATCGTCTGGCAGCGCCCGAATCTGTTGCTGCTGGACGAGCCGACCAACCACCTCGATTTGGCTACCCGTGAAGCATTGAGCATGGCGCTCAATGAATTTGAAGGCACCGTGATGCTGGTCAGCCATGACCGCGCCCTGCTGCGCGCGGTGTGCGACGAATTCTGGATGGTGTCCAAGGGGGGCGTGGAGCCGTTCGATGGCGATCTGGACGATTACCAGAAGTATTTGCTCGACCACGCCAAACGCATGCGCGAAGAGGCGAAAAAATCGGGCAATGCGCCCTCGCCTGCAGCCGCTGCAGCGCCTGCGCCAAAGACTGACGCCGCTATTGAATCAGGAGCTGTGAACGCAAATAATGATTGGGCTGCAAGCACATTTGACGTGAAAAAGCCAGCCAACAAAAAGGAAGAAGCCCAAAAACGCCAGCAGCAGTCAGACACCGTCAAACCGCTGCGCAAAGAGATCGAAAAGATCGACCAGCGCATGCAGGCATTGACCGCCGAGCAGACCAGCCTGCAATCGGCGATGACGGCGATCACTGCAGTTCCCGAGATCGCCCGGTCCGGCAGGCGGCTGAAGGCCATTGAGAGCGAATTGGGAACGCTGGAAGAACGCTGGCTGGAGTTGACAGAGCAGATTGAGACGGCTGCGGCCTGAGCGGCTGATTTCCTCACTTTTACCCTGGAAAGGCCTTCGCTATTGCCCCCTCGCCCTCCAGGAAAGGGTTGGGGTGCGGGTCTCCCGGTTCAGCCAAAACCAGATACAAATCTTCGGAGCTCCACTGTCGCGAAAATAACGGCAGAATGTGTTGATTGAAGTTCCCGAGAGATTCCAGCCCATGCCCAACGCCCTGCACATGGCATCCGAAGACGCTGCGCTGCAAGCTGCCGTCAAACGCAGTCGCAAGCTGCTTAACAAGCGCGCGATGGTGGCCGCAGCCGCCAGTGCCGTGCCCGTTCCCGGCCTGGACTGGGCCGTTGACGCTGCCCTGCTTTCCAAGCTGATCCCCGAGATCAACAAGGAGTTCGGCCTGACTCCGCAGCAGCTCGATCAATTGAGCCCGCACAAGCGTGAGCAGGTACAAAAAGCTGTGACCATGGTCGGCTCGGTGCTGATCGGCAAACTCATCAGCCGCGACCTCGTCATCAAAGCCGCTGCCAAAATTGGCATGCGTCTGACGACCAAGCAGCTTGCCAAATACCTTCCATTCGCCGGGCAAATTGTTGCTGCTGCTGTGGGTTTTGCGGCCATTCGATATCTCGGCGAAGAGCATATGAAGGACTGTGTGCGGGTCGCGCGGCAGGCGCACCTCGATGTGCCGCTGTTGGGGTATTCGGCTTGAGCAGGAAGACTTGCGAGGCTGACCAGCAAACGCATAAAACGCGATGCAAATGCAGATTCAGATTCAGATTCAGATTCAGATGCATCTGATCACGAGACACCAATAAAAAAGCGCCTGACCTTGCGGTCAGGCGCTTTAAATTTTGGTGGGGCCTGCGGGGGTCGAACCCACGACAAACGGATTAAAAGTCCGCTGCTCTACCAACTGAGCTAAGGCCCCTAGAGATTCTTCTTGGGCTGCACCGCATCGATTGCAACACAGCCTCAAATTATAGCGTTATTTTTTATGCGTTTTCAAGCCGACTCCGCGATTTTGCCGAGCACCCATCCGGCCGCGCACAGGCCGAATGTTGAAGTGACTGTGACGACGGAGCCGTAGCCGTGGCAATTGAGGGTGGCATCGCTTTGAACCGCAACTGAAAAATCAGCCGGTGAATCACCGGCCTGCGAAGCATCATTCGTTTCAACGGGTGCTACGACGGTTCCCGCACCCAACTGCATCACCGGTTCGCGGCTGAACACGCAGGCCACGCCGATCTTCTTTTTGTCGCGCGCAGCGCCGTGCTCCTTACGCAGACGATTTCGCATCTGCGCCAGCAGCGGGTCATGCGTGACGAGCGAAAGATCTTCAATATCTACCTTGTGCGCCAGCCGTTTGCCACCGGCCGCGCCGACGCTGATGAACATCGCTTTGTTTTTGCACGCCCAGGCGGCCATGGCTGTTTTGGCTTTGACCTGGTCGCAGGCGTCAATGACTGCAACCGTTTTCCAGTCAAAGTCTGCGTCGAATCTGAGTACGCCGGGCCAGTTGTTGGCGTCGACAAATTCTTCAATGCAGTTGACGATGCAGTCAGGGTTGATGTGCGCAATGCGCTCACGCATGGCCTGGACTTTTGCCATACCGATGGTGTTGCCCAAGGCGTGAACCTGTCGGTTGATGTTTGATTCGGCAATGTGGTCCAGATCAACCAGCGTCAGGCGCGCCACGCCACTGCGCGCTGCGGCCTCTGCGGCCCACGAACCCACGCCACCCAGGCCAACTACGATGATGTGCGCCTGACGAATATGCTGCGCGCCGGCAGCGCCGTAGAGCCTCGTCAGGCCGCCAAAACGTCGCTCGAAGTCTGGCAGCACCACGGCATCCGCAAGCATGTCGGGTTTTATCGTACTAATCTGGACAAGCCACTCACAGGACACGCTCAAGACGCCATATCTGAAAGCGTAAACCTGCGGTAGCCCCAGCAATTATTGCGCCAACAGCTATAAAACTCATAGCGCTTAGTGTAGAAATTCCTGACAGTCCCTGGCCGACTGTGCAGCCCATGGCAACCACGCCACCGACGCCCATCAGCACGGCGCCGATCAGGTGGTTAGCCATGTCTTTGGCATCCTGAAAACCTTCCCAGCGAAAACTGCGGGACGCAAGAGATACCAGTGCCGAGCCGACCACCACGCCAAACACCGACACGATACCGAGCGTGAGCACTTTGCTTTTGTCGCTGAAAAACATGAGCCAGTCGAGTGTGTAGGCAAATGGCGCCACGAAGCTCAACGCTTCGATCCGCCCGGAGTTGGTTGCCAGAAAGGCCTCTTGCAATGTCTCGGGATGCTCGGCTACATGGCCCAAATGGCCGCTGACCCACCACACGCCCGTGATGACTGCGCCAGTGCCCAAACCGCCGAGCAGGTTGTTGAAGCTGACAAAGCCCGAGCTGCTCAGCGCCCACGACAACAGCCCCAGCCCGATAAGCAACGCAAGCACCAAACCGGCCGTTGCGGGTGCCAGGCCGATTGCGCCCGCCAGCCAGTTGGGCAGCGCTGCCTGGGTAGTAAAGTCAATCGCAACCCGGTCGACGGTCATTACGCGCGCCACTGCCGTGATGCCTTTGAGTGTGGCGAAAGCGGCAACACCCATGACCACAAAAACCACGACCGACTTGAGGCTGCCGCCCCCCACGCGAACCAGTGTCTTGCTACCGCAACCGGACGCCAGCACCATGCCGAATCCAAACATGGCGCCGCCCACGAGCGCGGACAACCAGATTAGTCGGCTTGAGGCATAAAGTGTTTTGGCGGGGTCAATCTGGCGGGTGGCAACGAGTACCGCAAAGCCGATCATGGCGACGCCTGCAGCCATGCCCCACATGCGCATGCGCGTCCAGTCGCCCATGGTGACGATATCGCTAACTGCACCCATGGTGCAAAAGTGGCTGCGCTGTGCGATGGCACCAAAAATAACCGAAAGAATAAATCCAGCCCAGAGAACCTGGATGGTAAGTGCGCCAACTGCAGAAATTTCCATCCGCCCATCTTAAAGGCGAATGAAAACTCCAAATAACACGGTCTACGAGGCTATTTCAATTTGGCCAGTCGCTCTTTGGCAACCGCTGCGGCTTCAGACTGTGGGTAGGCCTTGACCAGATCTTCAAGCGACTTGCGAGCCGATTTGGCATCTTTCAATTCGACCTGAGAATTGGCCATTGACAGAAAAGCTTCGGGCGCACGGGTGTGCTGCGGCTCGGCGGTCACCATCGAGCGGAAAGTGGTGACGGCCTCTTTGTAGTTTCGCGACGCGTACTGCGCATTACCCAGCCAGAACAGCGCCGACGCACGGTAACCGCTTTGGGGGTAGCGACTCATGAAATTCATAAAAGCCGTCTGCGCGCCGGCGAAGTCGCTTTTGCGAAGCGCCGCCAGCGCCGCATCAAACTCCTGCTTTTCTGCGGGGTCGGCAACGAACTCCTTGCCATCAACTGAAACCTTGCTGGGCTCGATCTTTTGCAAGCGGTCTTCAACGCCCTGCTTCAGGTCTTTTTGTGTGCGCTGAATATCAGCAACCGAGCGGCTGAGCTGCTCGTTTTGTCCGCGCATCGACGCGAGTTCGTTGCGCAACGCCTCGATCTGGTTGGACAGATCAAGTACGCTGCGGCGCAACTGGGCGTTGTCTTCGGTGGCACGCCGAATATCTTCCGCGGATCGCTGCTGGGATGCATCGACTTTCTGCCGAAGATCAAGTATGGCTCGCCGCGCCTCGTCGTCATCGAACAAGGCGGCCTGCGCGCCAACAGCAAACAGGCAAACGACAGCCGCTACCGCGACTTTGAACTTTTTCAAAATAAGACTCCGGCTTAACGGTAAGCGAGTTCAGCGCGACGATTTTTCGCCATCGATGCGTCGTCTGCTCCTGGAGCTGCCGGCTTTTCTTTGCCAAAGCTCACTGCTTCAACCTGCGCATCAACCACGCCTAGCAAACCAAGCGCGCGGCGCACCGCTTCTGCACGCTTTTGACCCAGTGCCAGGTTGTACTCACGACCACCGCGCTCGTCGGTGTGACCTTCGATGGCCATTTTGCGGGCTTTGTTGGCCGTCAGGTACTTGGCGTGCGACTCAATCGTGCCCTGAAACTCTGGTTTGACCACAAAGCTGTCGAAGTCGAAATAAATGATCTTCGCGGTGTTGGCCGGGCCAGCACCTGCTGCGTCGGTAGCGCCAATCTGCACTGGTGCCACACCACTACTGGCGGCGCCACCCGGAGTACCGCTGGCCGAACCGGTGTTAGCGCCGCTGCGATCCTCTACCGGAACGTCTTCAAGTTTGACATTTGAGCCGCAGGCGACTAACGAAGCCGACAGCACCAGAGAGGAAACAATAGAAAAGAAAGTGCGCTTCATGAAATACCTCAAAATTAAAAATATGAATGGATGAAAATTTGAAGGGATCCGCTACCCGTTAGCGTTGGAAAGGGCCCCAGTCGGGCTCCCTGATGTCACCACTGGCCCCTGAAAGTCTGGCCTTGATCTTGCCGTCCAGCGTGGTCGTCATCAGCGCTTCCCGGCCCTGTTGCTGGGTGGCGTAAACGATCAGGCGGCTGTTGGGCGCAAAGCTTGGGCTCTCGTCGCTGGCAGTATCGGTGAGTGAGGTCACTGCGCCGCCCGCGAGTTCCATCAACTGGAGCTTAAACGCGCCGCCAATTCTCGAGATGTAGGCCAGCCAGCGGCCATCCGGGCTGACGGCAGGCGATATGTTGTAGCTGCCAGTGAAGGTCACACGTTCTGCGTTGCCGCCCGACGGACTCATGCGGTAGATTTGTGGCGCGCCGCCACGGTCACTGACAAAATAAATGGTCTTGCCGTCGGCCGAATAGGCGGGTTCGGTGTCAATGCTGGAAGATTGCGTGAGCCTTTTCGGCTCTCCGCCATTGAGGCCAATGGCATACAGCTGCGAGCCGCCCTGCTGGCTCAGCGTGGCGACGATTTGACGGCCATCAGGCGCCCAAGCCGGGGCACTGTTGGAGCCACGGAAGTTGGCCACCAAGCGCCGCTTGCCGGTGAGTACCTCGTGCACGTAAATGACTGGTTTGCGCGATTCAAAAGAAACATAGGCCAGCTGCGCGCCATTGGGTGACCACGACGGCGAAATGATAGGCTCGGGGCTGGTCAGCGCAGACTGCGCGCCTTCGCCATCAGAATCAGCGACCCACAAATTAAAACGTTGCGCCGCCTTTGTCACGTATGCGATGCGCGTCGAAAAAATGCCCTTTTCCCCGGTCAGTTTTTCGTAGACAAAGTCAGAAATGCGGTGCGCAGAGAGCCGTAAATCGCCTGCTGGCGGCGTGAAGCTCTGGCCGCCCAGATCCTGGCCGCGTACGGTATCCCAGAGTCGCATCCGCACATCAAATTGACCATCCGCCAGCTGCGTCACGCTACCGGTCACGATAGCGTCAGCGCCCTTTTGCCGCCAGCTGGCCAGTTCGGGGCGCGTGGTTTCATCAGCAGTCTGCCCGCTGCCATCGATAGCGCGGAACAGGCCGCTGCGCTCAAGATCGGCCTTGACGATGTTGCTGATTTTTTGCGGGGATTGCGCTTCACCACGAAACGGCAAAGTTGCCACAGGCAGCTGCGTCATACCTACGCCTGTGACTTCGACGCGAAATTGGGAGAAAGCGGGGGTGACGCCAGCCGCCAGCAGGGCCACTACAGAGCGGCGATTGAGTGAAGAATTTGGTGATGAAGAAAGACTCATAGAAGGGATTTTTATGGACTCAATTGGGTTATTTTGACGGGTGACTTAGGGTCAATTTGTCGAAGACCCCGGTCCGCCTGCACCTGATCGGTTTGCATGCGCTGAATGACCGTGTTTTTATTGGAAAACTCCCGATCACGCTTGTTTTCCTGGTGCCAAAGGTGAAACACCTCGGTCGCCATGAAGCCATTCTTTCTTTGGATACCGAGGTGGCTGAGTCGAAGAACCAGGTCGGCGTCTTCGTGACCCCAGCCCTGAAAAGTCTCGTCGAAGCCGTTCACGTCCAGGAAATCCTGACGCCAGACACCGAAATTACAGCTTCGAATGCCGCGCCATGTGAAGCCCTGTTTTACCCTGAATAAACGCCAAGGCCAGTTCAAGAGGTGCAACAGTTTGTTGCTGTCTCCCCTCAGCCAAGCCTTCAACCAGAAAGCGGTTGAGCGGTACGCCAGATCAATGTCTTCCCGCACCACCCGGCTCGAAAGCGCCTGGCTGAGCAACACTCGGCTACCGTTCACAAAAAATCCAGCTTCGGCCAAACGAGTGTGCTGGGCGACCATCTTGCGGTTGGGAATACAGTCCCCGTCCAGAAAAACCAGATACTCACCATGCGCGTGAGATGCAGCGAGATTGCGAGCGCTTGCCGCAGTAAAACCGGCATCCGGGTGCCAAATATGACGCACCGCGCAATGAAATGGCGGGCATTGGTCGAACAGTTTTTGAACTTGTTCTGGCCTGGAACCATCGTCGGCAATCAAGACCTCATGCTCGGCAGTAGATTGCGCAGCGAGGGAACGCAAGACCGTTAGCAAAGCGTCAGCACGGTTGTAGGTCAACACAACAAAACTGATCTTCATGGCTCTGGCGGCGTCTCGTTAGCCTCACGACTCAGCAGCCACAACTTCAGGTAGCGGTAATAAGTCCCCTCGGCATTGGAGATCGCCAAGACCAAACCCAACCGACCGTCCAGAAATCCGAGCCGCAGTAAATAAGTCCGGATAAATGCCCAGAGGCCGTGCCCTACAGCCTTGCCGACCGAGGAGCGCTTGCCCCTGTTTTGCAGACTCCGCGCACCCGCACTGGAGTACCTGTTGACTTTCTCCAGAACTTCTTCAAGCGAGCGAAAGCTTTCGTGCAGCAAAGGCGAGTTGAGCTGCCCGACAGCACGGGTAGTCATGACTGATTCATGAACCAGATCATCCGAAAATTTTGCGGCACCGCGCCTGAATAGGCGCGTCACCCGGTCCGGATACCAGCCGGAGTGAAGCATCTTCTGGCCGCAATAGTTTGAAAGCCGAGGGAAGTCATAGACGTCGAACTGCGGCGAAGCCAGTACGGCTTCAATTTCGACGCGAAGTTCTGGCGAGACACGCTCGTCAGCATCGAGTGAGAGGACCCATTCGTAGCGGGCAAGCGCCAAAGCCCGATTTTTCTGAACCCCAAAACCTTGCCAGTCGCTGTTAACCGAGACCTCGGCGCCAGCCGCGCCTGCGATTTTTGTGGTTGCATCGATGCTGCCCGAATCAAGCACTACCAGCTGGTCTGCGAAGGGAACCGAACGCAGGCAAGCCCCGATGTTTTGCTCTTCATTCTTGGTGATGACTGTAACGGTCAAGCTTGACAACGAACACCTTTTCGACTCGGTCTGATGGGTATGCATGCGGTAGCCATGCCGCGAAATGCCTCGACAGCATAGCAGAGCACTTCGCGGTTTCGCTGGCAGGAAAGGTGGCGCAATGCCTGATAATGCCGACAGTTTCTCGCGTACCAGGCCATCACTATTTTGCAAAAAACGACGATCAACCTCCGCCTTGGCGTGATCTGCATGGCCGCCGCGTCTGTGGGTTTTTCGATGGCTATCTTCAGCATTTTCAAGCTCTTGTTGGTGATCTGCGGGCGGATCGTTTTACTCTTTACCAGGCGCTCTAGTGGATTTGCCAATCGACTCTCGGGATTTTGGACGCCCTATGCCGTCCTCGTCGCTGTTTTCGCGTTTGCGGTGAGTCTGCTCTGGACTGTGGCACCCCCAGCCGACGCTCTCGGCTCGCTTGCCAAGTATGGCAAGCTGATCACCATCTTGTTGATGCTTGGTTTGATTCGCAGCCGACGCGAGGCACAGCTAGCGCTGGCCTCCTTCCTTCTTGCGCAGGCATTTCTACTCGCTAGTTCGTGGATGTTCTACTTTCATTTGCCAGTGCCTTGGGCGACCTCAAACATGGCTTTGCCAGAGTTCGCGGTGTTTTCCAGCTACCTCGATCAAGGCATCATGGGCGCAGTACTGGCGGCTATCTGCTGGTATCTTCCAAGTCTGGCCCCAGGCCGGTTTGGCAAGCCTGTTGTCGTCGTAATCGCTGCGGCCGCAATAGCTAATGTTCTTTTT
>JANPFZ010000336.1:0-10261 GCA_031423655.1 Polaromonas sp. | reverse complement strand
GGCCTTGTCGCGCGTCTTGTCGCCGCTGGAAAACGGCATCGCAGCGGGGTCGAAGTCTTTCATCGAGCAGGCGACGGGTTTTGTTTTTTTGCTTTCCGCATCTACCTGCACAGGCGGTTGCCAGCGCGCCACGGTTTTTGCAAGCGTCTTGAAATAAGCCTGGCTAGGGGCTTCGTCCGGTGTCAGCTGAGCTCCAGAAGGGATCGAGGGCATACGCGTCTCCGTGGGTTGAGTGCAGGTGGCGACCGGACAGTCGCCGGGTGCGGCCTTATTTTGCATGCGTCAGGCGAATCTTGCGTTCTATCGGTCATGTCGAAAACGGCTGCACAAGCCCGCAGCCAGGGCATAAACTTCAACTTCAAACGCGCACTGCAAGACCGCGCTTTTTGGGCGCACAGTCCTTGCAAACCGACCTACAACCCAACAAAGGACGTCCGATGACACGGGTTCCACCGCAAAAATCATCGTCGGCTGAGGCATCGGCAGGGCAGGTTCGGCCAGCATCCGGATATGCCGGCGATATTTCACCGCAGCTGGCGTGGGCCTGGGCGCAGGCCGGGGAAGCCGTGTTGGTCGATGTGCGTACCGACGCCGAACGCGAATGGGTGGGTAGCGTGCCCGGTGCGGTAGCGCTGGCGTGGAAACAGTGGCCAGGGATGGCGCTGAACGCCGATTTCGATGGCAGCTTGAAAGCCGCTGTCAGCGCGGATAAAAAAGCGCTGATGCTCTGCCGTAGCGGCGTACGGTCCATCGCCGCAGCCAAACGCGCGACCGAGCTCGGCATTGAGGCTTACAACATCCTGCAAGGCTTCGAAGGGGATCCTGATACAAGTGGGCAACGCGGAAAAACAGGCGGCTGGCGCTATCTTGGCCTGCCGTGGCGGCAAAGCTGATGCGAGACGTGATTTGCGACACATTTTGTGACGCTATTTAAAATTCTGGTGGCTGCGGGCGTATTTTTGTTAATCCAATAGTGTTCATTTGAGATCACTTTGACGCCAAACATGGCAGTCACCTGTCAATTCTGACAGGGGTAAGCTCGTTTCAATTTGTCTGCGCGTTTTCAATGAAGGCTCTTTACCAATGGAGCCTTTCATGCAAGTTATTGAACGCAAGCTTTCTGACACACCCAAAGCTCGCAAAGAACCCGCTCTGTTGCCCCGGCTCCGGGAGCGTCTCGACACCCAGTTCATGCCTCACTGGGATACGCAATGGGGCGGCAAGTGCATTCTTCACGGACGCCCATCTGGGGCAGACGCGATCAGGCTGGACGGGAACGACTACCTTAATATTTCGGGGCATCCCGACATCGTCAGTGCACAGATTGACAACCTTCGATGCGGCACCGAAAACGTCATCCAGTCGGGGGCCTTTCTTCTGGACGCGCACCCGTCCCGCCGGCTGGAGTCTTCCATGGCCGCGTGGATCGGCAAGGAAGACGGTTTTATTTGCCAATCCGGTTATTCCGCGAATGTGGGTCTGCTGCAGGCCATTGCCGACGAACACACCCCGGTCTACCTCGACACGCTGGCCCATACGTCGCTGTGGGAAGGGGTGCGGGCCGCCCGCGCACCTGCGCACCCCTTTCGCCATAACGACCCGGCGCATTTGTCGAGAATGATCGCCCGCAACGGGCCGGGCATCGTGGTGGTGGATTCGGTCTACAGCACCACAGGCGCGCTCTGCCCGCTGCTCGAAATGGTTGAAGTTGCAGAGCAACACGGCTGCACGATTCTGGTCGACGAATCGCATTCGCTGGGCACGCATGGACCGGAGGGGGCGGGGCTTTGCGCCGAACTCGGTCTGGTGGACAGGGTGCATTTCATCACCGCCAGTCTGGCGAAGGCGTTTGCGGGTCGCGCCGGTTTTTTTACTGTGCCGGCGGAACTGCGTTATTACGTGCTGCACCACAGCTACCCCAACATCTTCAGCTCTTGCTTGCTGCCGCATGAAATTGCCGGCCTGGCTGCGACGCTGGACGTGATTCGGGCCAGCGATGACGCTCGCCAGCGCCTGCGTGCCAACACCACGCGATTGCGCGCCAGCCTGTCGGACATGGGCTACCCGATCCATCAGGGCACCCAGCAGATTATTTCTCTGGAGGCCGGTCTGGAGCCCGACACGATGATTTTGCGGGATCGCCTGGAAGAGCGAAATGTATTTGGTGCCATCTTCTGCGCGCCGGCCACCAGCCGCAACCGCGCGATGGTGAGGTTGACCCTGAATGCCGGGCTGACCGATTCGGAGCTGGGCCAGATCGAAAAAGTTGCGCGCGAAGTGGCCCCACTCGTCAGGCCCTGGGATTGGCCGATCGCGCGTCGTGCGCGCGCCGGGAGGGTCGATGCATAGCCGCGCTTCTAGTCCTCGATCTTCCTGGGATCACGGCTGGCTATGAAGCTGGCATAACTGTGACTCGGCGCGGGACTCAGGGACGCGTCGATCTTGAACAAGGCGGCATACACCTTGTCGGTGGCACCGGCCAGGCAAAAAGCCGCCTGAGACTCGGGCTTGCGGCCTGCGCCCAGTGCCAGTTCCAGCTCCAGATCGAGAAGTTTTCGCCCTGCGCGTACGTCTTCGACCATGGCCGGACTTAAGCCCTGGGACTCGGCCATTTCCGCCAGCTCTGGCAGTTTTTGAGCCGGCTCAAGTTGTAGCCAGCTGGCCAGGCCGTGCGAGTCCAGCGCCAGTATTCCGAATGGTGCGCCAATCACGATATGTTCAACCCAGCCTTGACTGCGGACCATCTCGTTGAGTTGCCTGGCTATCGCCGGATCACACATCAATGCATGTTGTTCGCGAGAGAGTGTTGAACGCCAGGTTTGCTCGTGTCGGGCATCTGGCCGGTCGAGCAGTTCCTGAATCGCACCGGTCAGGCGCAGGCGAATGTCTGCGGCTTGCTTGGGAACAAACCGCTCAATCAGCCCCCGATTGAAGGCCGAAACAGCAAGTTGTTCCTCGATTCGTCCGGTCAGCAGTACCCGGTGACCAGTCCAGTCTGTCAGTTCGCCGAGAACCTGCAGTCCGCTCATGGCCGGCATGGCATAGTCGACCACGCAGACTTTTGTGAAGGCAAAGCGTACGGTCTGATCGTCGCGCCAATACTGCAGGATTTGCGGTATCAACGGGGTACCGCTTTGCCATCGATTGACGATTTCCTGCTGGCGCCAGCCGTCAGCTTCCCACCGGGTGGGTTCCTGCATCAACTGGGCGATGCAATCGACCGGGCTCATGAACAGCCGCACATGCCAGTCTGACGGCATGACTTCAGCCAGCATTTCCAGATAGTCCGGATCGTCGTCAAGAAACACAACGCTGCCTGGCCGTCTATGAAGTGTGAAGGACATGTGTGGGTATCAGGGGTTGACGGAACGAAGGGTACTCGAATACCGCCGGATTGCCACGGGTAATTCGATCACGAAGGAGGCACCAACAGCGAAGTCCGACTTCACCGAGATCGAGCCACCCGCGCTGCGGACGACCCGTTGGCAAAAAGCCAACCCCAACCCATGGCCGGTGCCGCGCTTGTTGGAATAAAACGGTTTGAAGATCTGGCCCAGCACGGTCGCATCAATGCCCATGCCATCGTCAGAGACGACGATGCGGCCGCGGTTTCGAAGCAGGCCCACTTCGATGCGCAATGCACCCAGCGCGTAGCGTGAATCGGCTGCCATTAGGGAGTGCAGGGCATTTTTGATGAGATTGTCCAGCACCTGCGAGAACTGACTGCGAGACGACAGAAATACAAAGTCGTTCCGAATGATGATCTGGACACATTCGCGCTGCCGAGTGGTCGAAAACGGATACGCACTGACGACCTCCCGCACAAGCCGCTCGGCATGCACCAGCTCACTGTAGTGCGGCAGCTCGAGCAACTTGGCGTTGGCGATCTCGGTGTCAATCTGGTGGTTCATGTTGCGCACGAGGCCATGCAGGCGCGACGCCAATTTTTCAAGCTGCGCGGTGCTCGCGCGCGCAGTTGCCGGCTGGCGCTGCGCCTCCAGCTGGATCGCGTCGCCGATCAGCGCAGCCGTGGACAGCGGCGTGCGCAACTCATGGGCCATGATGCCCACGGTGGTTAGCGTATTTGCAAGGTGCTCTCGCCTGAGATTGGCAGAAGATAGGCCCAGGAGCAGGGCGCACCCCCAGCTGAACGCGATCACCACCCCGTCAAGCAATCGTTCCGGGCTGTTCAGATAAAAATTATTGGGTGCATAACGCTGAAAGAGAGCCCACGCAACAAGCCCGCCGAACACAAGGCCAGCTGACGCGATACGCCAGTCGGTCAAATGGTGATAAATCAGGATCATGGCGCTTACGCTGGCCAGCCAGGCAACGCCGCTGCCATTGCAAAAATACATCCAGCTGAAGAAAAGCGGAAGCTCTATCCATGCAATGATGGCCACCACAAAGCGTGTCGTGGGGCTGGCAATATTTCGCGTCATCTGCGGGAGCATCAGGACGATTCCCAGCGCAGTCATCAAACCACGCAGCGAGACACTTTCGTAACGTTGGGGAATCAGTTCGCTCCAGATCCATCCGAACAGCGGGTTGCCCACTGCCAGCGCAAAGCCGAACAGACGCAGCCGCCATGGAGATGGATGCAGAATCGGCACCAGGGGTTCGACCAGCCAGTAGACGAAAGACTGGTGCGCGAGCCATGACTGCAGGCGGGCCTTGAACAAGTTTAAAGAACCTCCAACGAGAGTCTGGTCGGACCGCACCCAAGCGGTGGCCGCATTTGCTGTATTGTCCCCGTTTTGTTTGATGCGAGCCCATGCCCCTACCTGCTAACTTTGACAGCGTGAGCCTCGACGGCGTGATCAGCGACTGGCTGTGTGCGCTGCGTGAATTTTCTGTCGAGGCCTTGCTGGTGCTGGGCCCGGACCCGTTTGGCGGACAGGACGACCGGCTGGTGCTGGCGCTGCATCCGCCGCGTCTGCTGGAGGCGGCCGAGGCGCTGGCGCAGAGCCGTGATTTCGGCACGCCCTGGCGTGACTCTGATGCGCCTTTGGTGGCTTGGCAGGACATCTCCAAATCTGCGTTTGAAAATCCCAGTCGCTGGCGCCGGCTCTGGCTGGCCCATGGCTACCAAAGCGTGGTGCGCATTGCTTTTCCGATGACCGTCGGCCGGGCGTTTGAGTGCTACCTGTTCAGCCCGAGACATTGGCATGACCGCAGCGAGGCGGCGCTGCTGGCGTGGTCGGCGCTCAATATCTGGCCCTTGCTCAAGCGCGCACTGGCTGATGCGCGCAGCCCGCTCAGCCCGCGCGAGCTCGAATGCCTGAGCCTGGCGTTCCGCGGTTCCACCGCGCGCGAAAGCGGCACGCTGCTGCTGTGCAGCGAGCGGACGGTCAATTTCCACATCGCCAATGCCATGGCCAAGCTGAAGGTCGACAACAAACTGGCAGCGGTGCAGCGGGCGTGCTGGTTTGGTCTGATTTGAGCAGGCGGCAGGCCGGACGTTTACGGGAAAACGTGTAGTTAAAACACCTTCGAACTGGCGCAAAAAGCTATTCATAATCCCGTATCCCCGATCCCCTATGCCGTAGCCTTGAGTCGGCAGGCAGCCGATGTGTCCAGCCCTACGCCTTGAATGATGATTCAGCCTTTTTTCCATCAACCCCTTGATCACCCGGCTGATCACGCCAGGCTTGCTCCATGACATTTTTGGCACTCGATGTGGGCAATACCCGCCTGAAATGGGCCCGCTATGAAGCGGCGCGCCCCGGCGCGAGGCTGCTGGAGCAGGGCGCGGTATTTTTAGAGAACATCGACAAGCTGGCTGATGATGAATGGCGCGACATGCCGCCGCCGACCGCCATCCTCGGCTGTATCGTGGCCGCGGACGCTGTCAAGCGTCGGGTAGCCGAGCAGATGGAGCAGTGGGATGTGCTGCCGCGATGGGTCGTCTCCAGCCCACACGAAGCCGGCCTGATCAACGGCTACGACCATCCGGCCCGCCTGGGCGCTGACCGCTGGGTCGCCATGATTGGTGCGCGCCACCGTTTGCTCGCGCGCGGCAGCAACAAGCCCTGTGTCGTCGTGATGGTCGGCACCGCCGTCACGGTCGAAGCCATCGACGCGTCGGGTCGCTTTCTGGGCGGCATTATTTTGCCGGGCCACGGCATCATGCTGCGGGCGCTGGAGTCGGGCACGGCCGGCCTGCATGTGCCCACCGGCGATGTGCGCGACTTCCCCACCAACACCAGCGACGCGCTGACCAGCGGCGGCACCTTTGCCATTGCCGGGGCGGTGCAACGGATGATCGACAACGTCAGGCGCCATTGCGGCGAGGTGCCCGACTGCGTGATGACTGGCGGCGCGGGCTGGAAGATGGCGCCCAGCATGTCGGTGCGCTTCGATCTGGTGGAGAGCCTGATTTTTGACGGGTTACTGGAAATTGCCTCGCACCGATTCGCCGAGGCAGTTCAGTAGTGCTATTAATTCAGTAGCTGCTTGCGCAGGTATTACCTGGGCCAGGAGCCTAAAACACTGTTAAATCACGAAAAAAGAGCCTCTAGTCGTCACCCCAGGGCAGCATCAGCGTGACGATAGACAGCCGCGCAAATTCCGGCAGAAATTCATCAACGATGCGCTGCGGCTCGGGGCAGAGCAGGCTGTCGGTGATGACGCCAAACTGCACGCCGCCGCCGTAGCTCAAGATCGAGACGCCCAAGCCGACATCGCCCGACTGCGGCACCCAGAACATGCTTTGCTCCAGCGTCGCGCCGCAAAACTTCAGCTTGTCGCGCGGGCCGGGGACGTTGGTCATCACGGCGGTGGTTTTGCGGGCAAACAGGTTCAGCATCATGTCCTGCGCCGGCTTGATCAGCAGGCCCGCCACAGCCAGCAGGCCGAAGGCCAGAAGCGGCTGGTAACTGCCTTTGAGCGCGCTCATGCGTTTGCGCACCTCGTACACGCGCTCGATCGGGTTTTCCAGCCCGATCGGCAGCACCAGCGGCGCCAGGCCGAAGCGGTTGCCCAGCTTTTGAGCCTGGCTGCCGTCCGGGTCCAGCGGACGCAGATTCACCGGAACCATTGCGCGAATTTCCTGCCCTGTCACGTCGTCGCCATAGGACTTCAAATACTCGCCCAGCGCGCCCGCGACGCAGCTCAGCAGCACATCGTTGATGGAGCAACTGAGCGCCTTGCCCACCGCCTTGACATCTTCGAGCGGAATCGGCTGGCACCAGGCCACCTTTTTCTGGCCACCAGGCTTGCCCTTCAGCCGGGTTTTCGAGTCGTCGGGCATCAGCGCCAGCGCGGCCGAATCACTGGCCAGCTGGTACAGCACCCTGGCCATGTCGATGGAGCCCTCAATTCCCTTCTGAACGCCTTTTTGAAAGCCTTTTTCAATTCCGTCCTTGAAGCTTTCCCGGTTTCCGAGCATGCCCAGCGAGCGCGCTGCGCCGTCGCCCACCGCGCCCAGCGCTTTTACGGAAATGTCGGTAAACGGTTTAAGCAGCGTGTCGGCAATCCAGTTTTCGGCGCTTTCAGCGGCAGTTGCGGCGCTTTTGCCATTGGCGCTTCTTGCCCCACGCTCGGGCGGCGCCACGCCGCCGTCGACCAATGACATCGTCACCGAAATCAGTGCGATGCCGTCGGCAATGCAGTGGTGAATTCGCACGATCATCGCGCTGCCCTTGACGCCGTCAGGCCCGGTGTAGTCTTCGATCAAATGAATCTGCCACAGCGGCCGCTTCGGGTCCAGCCGCTGGGTCGCCAGCTCGGCCACGCGGTCCTGCAGCGCCTCCTGCTGGCGGCCCTTGGCGACCTTGGGCAGCTTCTCGAGTACCACGTGGTTGTGCAGATCAAAGCTGCGGTCTTCCACCCAGGTGGCACCGCCAGCGTCTTCCAGCACGCGCTGGCGAAAGCGGTCGTATCGGAGCAGCGTGTTTTCAATGCGTTCGCACACCGCCGCGTACTTCACGCCGGGGCTGAGCTGCCACACGCCAATGATCATCATCAGGTTGGCGTCGCAGTCCATGCGCAGCCAGGCGGTGTCGACTTTCGTCATGCGTTCGCCGCTGAGGCCCAGCGAGCCGGCGACAGCGCGTTTGACGTTTCGCTGCACCGTGCGCGCGACCTTGCCGGCCGCCTCCGTTGCCGATTTAGCCACCTCGGCAGAAGCCGTCACGCGTGTGACCATGTAGGTTCCCAATCCAGAATCATCCCCGAGGGGGCACGACCCCATTTTGCCGGCAAGTGTGGCTAAGATACCCGGCAGTTACCCCAAGCAAGCCCCCAAGCAAGCCGCCCGAGCAAACCCAGGCCGGCGCCAGGCCAATTCAGTTCAACAGGAGTCAAGCCATGTCAGACCTTCAAGCTAATTTCGCCAAAGCACAAGCTGATTCGAAGAACCTCAGCGAGCGCCCCGACAACGCCACGCTGCTCAAAATTTACGCGCTCTACAAGCAGGGCAGCATCGGCGACAACGCCGAGAAAAAACCTGGCTTCGGTGACATGGTGGCGCGCGCCAAGTGGGATGCGTGGAACGGGCTCAAAGGTAAGTCGCAGGACGATGCGATGCAGCAGTATGTGGATCTGATTGCCGAGCTTGGCTAAATTGGGCTGTTGCAGTTGTCCACCACGACCAACAGTACTTGAAAATGGCGTGAATCAGGCGCGGCCAGCAAGTGTGCCTTCCGCCTGATGGCGTTGATCACCGACCGTAAGTCGCCGTGAATGTTGCCTTGCCGAGCAACGCCGGTCCAATGCCTTTGTTCAACACAAAACCATACAGCCCTGCCGTGCCAGTTTTTGGTACGCCGCCAGCGACTTCGAGCTTGTCGACGGACAAGGCGAACAGCGTGAAAATATAACGGTGCGGCGCATCGCCTGTTGGCGGACAAGGGCCACCGTAGTTACCGTTGCCGCCAGTGGCACCGGTATCAAGAAATTCGGTTGTGCCACCAAATGCACCGGCAGGCAAAGTTAGTGCGCTGTTGCCCGCTCCGCGTTCGAGCGAAGTAGTGCCTGCAGGAATGTTGTAGACCGCCCAATGCCAAAAGCCGCTGCCGGTAGGCGCATCAGGGTCGTACATCTGCAGCGCCAGGGACTTGGTGCCCGCCGGCACGCCGCTCCACTGGATTGCCGGTGAAATATTTCCGCCTGTGCAGCCAAAGCCGTTGAGTATGTATTGGCTGGCAAAAGTGCCGCCGACCAGGTCAGGGCTGCTCAAAACAAAAGGCACGGATTGCGCCTTCGCCTCGTTGCCGCCGCAGCCGCTAAGGCTGGCAGCCGACACTGCCAAGGTAGCCGACAAGGCAAGAAATCTGTATTTCATCGTGTTTTCCATAGTAGTTGTGGGTTGGGTGCGGATCAGCGAAGCCGTATTGTATCGTTCGCAATTCAATTGCACACGCTGTTTTCCAGCAGGAGCTGCGTCGGGTGTGCCTTGCCGCGAAGTTTTAACCGACGTTCAGCCCGTGGCGCTGGGTGCCGGATGCAAATCGGTGATGAGCCCGGCCTTGGCCACCTGGCCGGGCACGTCGTGGCCAACGATCTGCGGCAGCTGGCGCGCGACGGCAAGCAGTTTTGTCAGGTCGATGCCGGTGTCAAAACCCATGGCGTCCAGCATGTGAATGGCGTCTTCGCTGCAGATGTTGCCGCTGGCGCCAGGCGCATACGGACAACCACCCAGGCCGCCCAGCGAGCCGTCAAACCGCGTGATACCGCCCTGCACCGCAGCCAGCACATTGGCCAGACCCATGCCGCGCGTGTTGTGAAAGTGCGCTGTCAGCTGCAGTGCGTCAAAGCGCTGTTGCAGCGCCTCCATCATGCGGCTGACCTGCGCCGGGTGCGCCATGCCAGTGGTGTCGCAAACGGTGATTCCGCGCACGCCGAGATCGGCGAAACGGCCGACCCAGGCCAGCACGTCGGCCTGGGCCACATCCCCCTCCATCGGGCAGCCAAAGCAGCAGGACAGCGAGACGTTGACCGGTGTCTTGCCATCAACCCGCCGAATCACTTCCGACAAGGCGGCAAAGCTGTTGGCCATCGGCATGCGCAGGTTGGCCAGGTTGTGGGTTTCGGAGGTGGACATGACCAGGTTGAGTTCGTCCGCCCGCGCTTCCAGCGCACGCTCGGCGCCGCGCAGGTTGGGCACCAGCACCGTGTATTCGACCCCTGGCCTGCGGTGTATCCGGCCCATCACCTCATCGGCGTCGCGCAGCATGGGAATCGCTTTGGGTGAGGTAAAAGAGGTGACCTCAATTTTGGCGTAACCGCAGTCGCTCAAGGCGTCAACCAGGGCGACTTT
>JANPFZ010000335.1:0-5407 GCA_031423655.1 Polaromonas sp. | reverse complement strand
GCTGGCGGCGGCCCAACAAGACTTTGCCTTTGAATCGACTCTCTCCAGTCGCAGCTTCGCGCCTTTTCTGCGCCAGCTCAAGGTGCAGGGGTATCAGATGGCGATTTACTATTTCTCGCTGACAAATGCTTCGCTGGCCATGCGCCGCGTCAAGCTGCGTGTAGCGATGGGTGGGCATGATGTACCCGCAGACACGGTGCGCCACCGCTACGCGCGCAGCATGAGCAACTTTTTGACGCTATACCTGCCCTTGGCCAACGACTGGACGGTTTGTGACAACTCGTCGGCGAAGCAGGCGAAAATGATCGCGCCATTCGCCAACGGAATTCTTGACGTACTGGAACCCAAGCCATGGCTCAAACTGCAAAAGCAACTCAATGCCTCTTGAGGCCGCCACCCAAAGTGCTGGAAAAGGCATTGAAAGATTCAGCCGACCGCGCCCGCCGCATGGCTGAAGCGTTCGGCTTGAAAGTGCCGGGGATTGCGGCCAAGCCTGAGAAAGCTCGTGGCGGCGCTGCAGTGACACATCGCGCGACAAAAGCGTAAAGTGTGAGAGTTGGCTTGCTACGCTTTTAATAGCTGCTTGCGCAATTTTTCCCTGGGCTAGCGGCCTTTTTCATCTGAAATACATGCCCAAACCAGTCTCATGCACGCGAAACTGGTTTAATTCAGTCGTTCTCCATTTTTTGCTATTGCATGACCCCCACAAACATCACCGCCAGCACGCTAAAAGCCACTCGGGCCTTTGCTGCTCGCGTGGCGAACGCCTACCCCACCGAGCGGGCTATTTTGTTTGGCAGCCGTGCGCGCGGCACTGCGCATGACGAAAGCGATGCAGATGTAGCCGTCATTCTGAAAGGCGCGGTCGGGCATTTCATTCAAACCAAAATGGCCATGAACGACATTGCCTACGACATTCTTCTGGACACCGGCATCCGTATTCAGCCGCTGCCGGTTTGGGAACATGAATGGGCGCATCCTGAGAGCTATAGCAACCCCCACTTGCTGTACAACATTGCGCGCGAAGGCATCACGTTGTGAACGCACAGGAGTTGATGGCAAAGGCCCATCGTGCACTCGCAAGCGCCCACATGCTTTTTCAAGACGACGACAGCGACGGCGCCTGTAACCGTGCCTACTACGCGATGTTTGACGCGGCCAGAGCCGCGCTAATTGCATCCAGGGCACCCGTGCCACCTGAAATTGCCAAGACTCACAGCGGTTTGATAGCGGCTTTTTCACTGCACCTGGTGAAGCCTGGGTTATTTCCTGTGGAACTGGGCAGGGCATTCAACCGCACTGAAGACCTGCGGCTAGTGGCAGATTACAAAGGCGACCCCATTACAAAAGAAGAGGCACTGTGGGCCGTGCAGCATTCGCAAACCTTTCTAGAAGAAGTCGAAAAAAGATTTATGAGCAGCTGACATGGACGTAAACATTTCGCCTAAATGTATTCGCTTCGACGACGACACTTTGTGGGTCAGCCTGTCTGATGGCCGCACCATTGCCGCGCCGTTAACCTGGTTTCCGCGCCTGCTGCAGGCGGCGCCGGAAGAAAGAGCCAAGGTTGAGCTGAGTAAAGGCGGCTTGCACTGGGATGCGCTGGATGAAGATATATCGGTGGCTGGTTTGCTGGCCGGGCAGCGTGATTTGTCAGCGCGCGGTTCGCATCAGCCTGCCTGAAGCCACACCATCCGCATGCCCAATCGGTATCACACCAGGAAGCACTTGCCGTTTGTGGAGTTACCTCGCCACAAGAGGCGCAATGCCGTTATTCGCCTTGGCTGGAAAATTGCAAATCAGGCGGAAGGTTATCCGTTCTGGACAGACCATTTGCTGGTTGACCCGGAAGACCCGCAGCGCATCCACCGCTGGATAGATGTGTATTTTCTGGGCGCAGACCGCTTCACTTTTTGGAACGCCACCATCGTGACGCTGCAGCTTGCCAAGCAGGATGAGCTGCATGACCAGAGTTTCAAGCTGGCCTGTGCCCAGCTGAGCGCGGAAGAAATCAAACGTGAATTTGCAATAGAAACCGTCAACGTTCCACGCACGCGACCGGGTCAAGTGCGCAGCCGGCTGTGGATTCAGCAACCTAAGCAGTGCTACCCACAATTTGAAGGGCGTACTTTCCACGCCGAGTGCGAACGGCTTGAAGCGCACTTGCTGGCCACTGACCCGCCCGATATCAAGGAATGCTTTGCGGCTGACCGGGACTATGCCTACGGCGTGGGCCTGGATGCAGTGGTGGACGAATCCACACTGGACAGAGCCGCCGTTGAACGATGCATTCAAGGCTTTCGTGACCTTGGCGAACGGGACTGGTCAGCGACTTGAGAGCCTGTAGGAAGTCGTACAGAACGAGTTAACTCAACTTCCCGCCACCAGTTCCGCGCCGTGTAGCCACCTATGGCCTGATGCATGAAAAATAAGGAGCTTATTTCGCCCGAATTCATTGGGCTACAGCCCGGAACAATGCCTGAGAAGTGCATTCCATCAAGATGGCGCATTGCGTTTGCGGATACCCGCTCGTAGCTTCCTCGCAGCGCGGGCCTGCAGGGGGCGACTCATTTCTTGATGAGCGCACAGGTACTTTTTGACAGCGATTGAAAGGCCTGCTCAGCGGGAATCACGCCCTTGATGGTGTAGTAGTCCCAAGGATATTGGGACTCTGCAGGCTTTTTGACTTGCGCCAGATACATGTCGTGCACCATGCGCCCGTCGTCGCGAATCTTTCCGTTTTTCGCAAAGAAATCGTTGATCGGCATTTCTTTCATTTTCTTCATCACAGCGCTGGTCTCGTCTGTGCCAGCGGCTTCCACCGCTTTGAGATAGTGCATGGTGGCGGAATAATCCGCAGCCTGCAACATGCTCGGCATGCGCTTCATTTTTTCGAAGTAACGCCTGGCCCATTTGCGCGTTTCATCGTTGTAATCCCAATAAAACCCGGTCGTCACGTACATGCCTTGCGCGGTCTGCAATCCCAGGCTGTGCACATCGCTGATAAAGACGTACAAGCCCGCCAGGGTATGCGACTTTCTCAAGCCGAAGTTATCCGCGGTCTTGATTGCGTTGATGGCGGATTGGCCCGCCGTAGCGAAGCCGATGACCTTGGCCCTGGAGGCCTGGGCTTGCAGGATGTAGGAAGAAAAGTCATTGGTATCCATGGGGTGGCGAGCCGCGCCAAGCACCACTCCACCACCGGCTTTGACCACGTCCGAGGCATCCTTTTCAATCGCATGGCCGCCGGCAAAGTCGATGGTTATGAAGTACCAGGAATCGAGTCCATTCTTGACCAGCGCCGTAGCAATTCCATTCGCCAGCGCGTAACTGTCGTAGGCATAGTGAATCGTGGTGGGACCGCAATTCTCATTGGTCAGGCGAGTGGTGCCAGGCGAGGTCGCAATGGCAATTTTGTTTTTCTGCGTGGCGACCAGAACCGAGGAAATTCCGGTTGCAGAATTACCCAGGTCGATGATCATGTCAACCTGTTGCGTATCAAACCAGGTTCGCGTCTGGGTTGCCGCAATGTCTGCCTTGTTTTGATTGTCGGCTGCGACGACTTCAATCGGCTTGCCCAGCACTTTGCCGCCAAAGTCCGCGACTGCCATGCGCACGGCAGTCACCGCGCCCGGGCCGGTGGCATCAGACAAGAAACCGGTCAGGTCGGTGATGACCCCGATTTTGACCACGTCATCGGAAATTTTCGCTGTTTGCGCGAAAGTGCCCGGTGCGCACCCCAGCGCTGCGACACAGCACCACAATTTGAGTGATTTCATCTGCAGTGTTCCTCGTTGTAAATGACAAAAATTCTGTTCAGGCAACCCCAATACATCAGCTGCCGGCGCTGATCGGTTGCTGTGCTGGCGGTATTCGCGTGTTCAATGAGGAGCTCTCACGGGTCTGAATCTTCCTTCTGCCGGTGTTGAGGCGTCGATGCGGCAGCCATCCCGACCTGAATCTCAGACAATTTTGTCGGTGATTTTTTGTGCGGAGGGGACTGAATTTTTGAACGAGGGTCGTTGCTCCAGACGATCGCTTAAGGCCGCCAAATTTGGATACTGCGTTCGCCAGGAAAACTCCGGAAAGCGGACCGTCATGTAGCCGACCACGGTACCGGCTGCAATATCCCCCAGGCTAAACCGATCCCCGACAGCCCAGTCGCCGTTTCCGACAAGGCGCGCCATCTCTTTGACACCGCCGTCGATCTTGCGGCGCTGCCGTGCCGTCCACTCCGGACTGGCACCGTCCCCACGCATGCGCTCGAAAAAGGTAAGCACCAGCGCATCGCAAACGCCATCACACAGCACTTCGAGTTTGCGCGCTGCAAGAATGCCGTCTACATCCGCAGGCAACATTGGCGGAGTTGGGTATTTCAGTTCGAGGTACTGGAGGATGTAACTCGACTCATAAACGCTCGATCCATCCTCAAAAATCAGCACCGGCAGCTTTTCGAGTGGATTGAATTTTGGCGTCGACGTTGTGTCATTCCATGGCACCTCGGTCAAGAGCTCAAAGTCGATGCCTTTCTCGGCGAGTGCAATACGCACTTTGCGGGCGTAAGGGCTTGGGGTGGCGCTGATGAGTTGAAGCATTTTTTTCTCCGTAATAAACCGTGTTACTTATCTCTATCGGTAGCGGCTGCGATTCACTCTGCAGTCGCTAAATACAAAAAGTTGTATTAAAAACGCCTGCGCTTATCTGGTTTTGTTCACCACCAAATTTTCTTGCCGGAATTATTGTGCGTTTTACCTTTGATCCTTCAGTCGTAATTGGGACGAACAGTATCAACCAACCCAAAATAAGTGCGCAAAGAAGCTGGATGGAGTTTACTGCTGTGGTCAACAAAATGGCAGCCGCTCACGCTGTCAGCCGAGCGCGCTGCCGCACGGCTGAAGCGTTTGGTTTGAAGGTGCCTGGGATTGCGCCGAAAGTTGGGAAGAACGTGGCAGCACTGCAATGACAAGTCGCGCGCAAAGTTGAAGCGCAAGCCTTGACTTGCTACGTTTTTTATAGCTTCTTACGCACGTATTACCTGGGCTATCGGCCATTTTCATCACTGATATGCCTGATAAATCCTGTTTTTGGTAAACGCTCATTTTCATAATGCAATCCAGCTAAACCTGGCCTTGTACGCCCTTCCGTAGCCCTCAAACTGCACCGCACCCGCATCCGCAAGGTTGCGCTGAGTCAACGCTTGAGCGGCGTGCGGGTATTCGGCTATGCCCTTCGCGGTGATGATGCGGCGGGCAGTAATCTGGACCTGCTGGTCGAGCCCGCGCCGTAGACCACGCTGATGGACATTGGCGCTATTCGATAGAGCCGCCACACAATCGCGCGAAAGCTGCGGTATCGTCCAACCCATGACCACAGCAAAGCCCGCCATAACCGACTATGCCTACACCAG
>JANPFZ010000334.1:0-1660 GCA_031423655.1 Polaromonas sp. | reverse complement strand
TGCTTCTCATATTGAGAAATAATATTGCACTGCAGCAGAGCATATTTTCACATTGAAAGAGCATACTTTCATAGTGTGGGATTTACCGGTGCGTTTCGAAAACGGACCCGGCGGCTCGAAGTGAGACCCCGATGTTCGTTTGCGGGTTCTCGCTATGGGGCTTCACCGGCCTTGTGCTGCAGCCGGTAGCCAACCCAGTCACCGCCGGAAATAACGGCGCGGCCTGCAACGCGGCCCTGGTTTACCTCGTAGACCAAGCAGGGCACTGCATTCGGTGACGCGACTTCATCCGTGGCGTCCGAATCCTGCAGCTCGACAATAACCCTGCGCTTAACGTATTCGCCGCTCGGGCGTGGTGCGACCCCTTCAATCTCGTCCAGCAAGTGTTCGAGTTCAGCAGTGATCTCGTAGACCTCACCCCTGACCTTTTTCTGTCCCGGGTGCTGATCAATTCCAAGTACCAGGCCCGGGTAGTCGCCCAGGTCGTACAACACGCCTTCAACACTCGCCTGCCCCACCCAACAGGGAGCCGGTTTCAACAGATTGATATCACGCTGCTCACCGCGGCGCAGCGTGCCATAAACAAAAACATGGCGTGTGGGCAATGCAGGCATCAGGAAAGTCATCTTGCGTTGCGTTGTGGCTAACTAACTTCAGGCTTGCACAAGGCGTGAGGCAAACTACGGCCTAATCTTCGTCGGCGCGACAGCGCCAGATCAACACTCTGCCTGCCGGGCCTCGAACGCCAACCTCTACCCTCCCCATGAATCGCATTTTGGCCTACGCCTGCCTGGCGCTCAGCATGTCCCTGGTGGGCAGTTACGTGGCCTTGTCCAAATCGCTGGTGGCGGCACTGCCGGTGTTTTTGCTGGCCTGGCTGCGCTTCGGCATCGGCGGCGTGGCGATGTTGTCGTGGCTCAAAAAACCGGTGGAAGAATTGCCCATGAGCGGGCGAATTCGGCGTCTGCTCTTCCTCGAATCATTTCTCGGCAATTTTCTGTTTTCCATCTTCATGTTGTTCGGCGTCAGTCTGACCAGCGCGCTGGCTGCGGGCGTCATCATGGCGGCGATTCCGGCGGCAGTGGCGCTGCTGAGCTGGATTTTCCTGCGCGAGCGGATTAGTCTGCGTGTGTGGTGCGCGGTGGCTTGCGGCGTGGTCGGCATCGCCTTGGTGTCGCTATCAAAACAGGAGCTTGTTACACCGGTAAATAATGGGCTAGAGGCCGATTTGGCATCAGACAAAGCTTGGCTGGGCAATCTTTTGCTAGTTGGCGCGGTATTGTGTGAAGCGTCTTATGCCGTGATCGGAAAAAGCCTGACCGGCGCGCTGGGCCCGAAGCGCATCACCGCCTTGATCAACCTCTGGGGCTTCGTGCTTGTTACGCCGTTCGGTCTGTGGGCGGCGTGGTGTTTCGACTTCACCGGCGTGGCGCCTTCGGCCTGGCTGCTGCTGATTTTTTATTCGCTGGCCGCCAGCGTCTGGTCGGTCTGGCTTTGGATGACAGGGCTGAAAGCCATTCCGGCAAACCGCGCCGGCGTCTTCACCGTCTTTCTGCCCATCAGCGCTGCAGTTGTGGGCGTGGCTGTTCTGGGGGAAACCTTGACCGGCCTGCAGATCACTGCGTTCGCGATTGCCTTGACCGGCGTGGTGCTGGCTACC
>JANPFZ010000333.1:0-3574 GCA_031423655.1 Polaromonas sp. | reverse complement strand
CGAAAAATAATGCTCTTGGCAATTTGCCCCGGCGCGATACCCAGCGCATCGGCCGCCTGCTGCGCGGTGCGAACGGCGTCTGCGAGCATCACGGGCGTGTGCGGATGCCCGCTTTGTTGAAGCGCTGCAGCCACCCGCTTCACGCCCTCAGGTAGCGCGACTGGCTCAGCGCACGACATCAACCCGCCCTCTTGTTCAACAGCGCCGTCGCGGCACGCGAGTTGGGTTTGCGTTCCAGAAAATCGCTGATGAATTTTCCGGCGTCGATCAGCTTGTCCAGATCAATGCCGGTGTCGATCTCCATGCCGTGCAACAGGTACACCACGTCTTCGGTCGCCACATTGCCGGTGGCGCCTTTGGCATACGGGCAGCCGCCCAGCCCGGCTGAGGACGTGTCAAATTGCCACACACCCATTTGCAGCGAAATCAGCGTATTGGCCAGCGCCTGGCCGTAGGTGTCGTGGAAGTGGCCCGACACGTCATTGAGGTCGTAGTGCTTCAACGCCGCATCCATCGCGCGTTGCACCTTCACCGGTGTGCCGACGCCAATCGTGTCGGCCACGCCAACGTGCTGCACGCCAATCTCTTTCAGCAGGCGCGCCACAAGCTCAACCCGCTCCGGCGCCACCTCACTCTCATACGGGCAACCGACCGCGCATGAAATAGCGCCGCGCACATAAATATTGTTCTCCCGGGCAGCGGTCACTACCGGACGAAAGCGCTCGATGCTTTCGGCAATCGAGCAATTGATGTTGCGCTGGCTGAAAGCTTCGCTGGCTGCGGCAAACACGACTATCTCGTCGGGCTTTGAAAGCACTGCAGCTTCAAAGCCTTTCATGTTAGGGGTCAGCACAGAGTAACGCACACCTGGTTTGCGGTGGATGCCGGCCATGACTTCGGCCGCATCAGCCATCTGCGGCACCCATTTGGGCGAGACAAAACTGGTGACTTCGATTTCAGTCAGGCCCGCATCCTGCAGGCGATGCACCAGCTCGATCTTGACTGCAGCCGGCACCCCGCCTTTTTCGTTCTGCAAGCCATCGCGCGGGCCGACATCTACGAGTTTGACTTTGGATGGGAGTTTCATTTTTTCAATATCCTTTTTTCAGATCGACCACACCAGCGAGGCTGGCAATGGGCGCGCCACTTGAAAGCGCTTTTATCTTCTCGGTGATCTGCCGCAAACCTTCGCCGCGATAGGTGCGGGCGGACATGTGGGGCGTCACCCGTATTTTCGGATGGTTCCAGAACGGATGCGCTGGCGGCAAGGGCTCTTGCCTGAACACATCGAGTGCCGCGCCGGCCACATGCCCGCTTTCGATCAGTGCAATCAGGTCTTCATCGACCACATGGTGGCCGCGTGCCACGTTGATCACATAGCCCTGCGGTCGTAATCGGGCAAGGGTGTCGCGTCGGATGATGTTTTCGGTCTCAGGCGTCAGCGGAAGCATGCACACAAGCACCCGTGTGGCTGCGAGAAAATCATTGAACTCGACAGGCCCTGCAAAGCACTGAACGCCTTCTATGGACTTAAGTGACTGACTCCAACCCAGCACCGGAAAATCAAATTGCGCCAGCGCCTGGCTGACCCGCTTGCCGAGCACGCCCAAGCCCATTACGCCAATAGGAAAGTCGCGGCGCGACAGCGGCCTGCGGTACGACCATTTGCTCTCAGCCTCGTCGGCATCATAGGCATCGAACTCACGAAAGTGGCGAATCACCGCATGGCACACGTACTCAGCCATCTGCGCCGACATGCCCGCGTCTTCGAGCCTGAACAGCGGCACTTCAGCTGGCATGCGCAGGCCGAGCAGCGCATCCACCCCCGCGCCAATATTGAACACGCCCTTGAGCTTCGTCTGCTCGTCAAAAAACTGTTGCGGCGGTGCCCATACCACGGCGTAGTCGGCGGCATCGGCACCGGGTTGCCACTGCGTGACTTGCGCGTCCGGCAGCGCCGCCTGCAGGCCGTCCAGCCACGGCTGCGCTTTGGTGTCGGTGCAGCAAAAGGAAATGCGCATGGATTTAGACTTGTCAGCTGTTGATCTTCAGCAATTCAGCGCCTTCCGCCACCTGGTCGCCGGGTGCATACAGCAGTTCGGCCACCACGCCGTCGGCGGGCGCGGCAATGCTGTGCTCCATCTTCATCGCCTCCATCACGGCCAGCGCTTGGCCCTTGCTGACTTTGTCACCTGCCTTCACGGCAAACGACACCACCTTGCCCGGCATGGGCGCTGTCAGGCGGCCCGTGTCTGCATGCGCCTCGCCCGCGTGGGCCAGCCTGTCGATGACGGTAATCCGGGTTGCGCCCATTGCCGCGAAGACATGGTTGATCTCGCCGTGCTGATGAATTTCGACAAGCATGCGGCGGCCTGCGAATTGCAGATGAATACCGCTGACTGCCTTTGAAAAAACCAGCGGACCAACCGCATTGCCTGCCGGGTCAATCACCTTGAGATGCAGCGCTCCGTCATGCAGGTAGCTTAATTCCGCTTCGGCCGACGCGCCATGAAACTCAAACTCGAACCGGCGCAGCGTGACCCCGTGCGACTGCCAGCCGTCCCGGCGACTGAACGGATCCGCGCCCACTTGCGCCCTCTCGGTCAAAAGGGTTTGCGCAATAGATGCCGCGGCGCTCATGGCCAGGCCAATCGGTTCTTGGTTAAAAAGAGCGGTTTGTTCGCGCGGGATCAAGGCCGTGTCGAGATTCGCGTTGGCAAACGAATCACTGCGAACGACGTAGCGCAAAAACTGCACATTGGTATTCAGTCCCACGATACGGGTCTGCGCCAGCGCTTCATCGAGCCGGGCCAGCGCTTCTTCGCGGGTCCGGCCATGCACGATCAGCTTGGCGACCATCGAATCATAAAAAGGTGAAATCGTGTCGCCTTGCCGCACGCCGTCGTCGATGCGCACGGTGCTTCGTTCAAAGCTGGTGCAAGTGGGCTTTTCATAGACATGCAGCGTGCCCGTGGCCGGCAGAAAATTATTGTCGGGGCTTTCGGCGCAGATGCGGGCCTCGATGGCATGGCCATCGATGCGCAGTTCGCTTTGCATCAAGGGCAGTTTTTCACCTGAGGCCACGCGCAGTTGCCACTCGACCAGGTCAAGCCCCGTGATCGCCTCAGTAACAGGATGCTCAACCTGAAGTCGCGTATTCATCTCCATAAAGAAGAAATTCATAGCCCCGTCGGCGCGCTGCTCCACGATGAATTCGACCGTGCCCGCACCCACATAGTTAACGGCACGCGCCGCAGCGACGGCGGCCTCGCCCATCTGCTGACGCATGGCTTCTGTCATGCCCGGCGCCGGCGCTTCTTCCAGCACCTTCTGATGCCGCCGCTGAACCGAGCAATCGCGCTCGAACAGATATACATAGTTGCCATGCGTGTCGCCGAACACCTGAATTTCGATATGGCGCGGGCGCTGCGCGTACTTTTCGACCAGCACCACATCATTGCCAAAGCTGGTGATGGCCTCGCGCTTGCACGATTGCAGCGCCTCATCAAAATCTTCGGATTTATCGACGGCGCGCATGCCTTTGCCGCCACCACCGGCACTGGCCTTGATCAGC
>JANPFZ010000332.1:0-2139 GCA_031423655.1 Polaromonas sp. | reverse complement strand
TCAGCAACGCCCAAGCCGACGCCGTGTGACCGCAGCTGCGTGATGCGCGCGCGAATCGCGCCTTCGCCGGCTGCCACCACGGCATGGTCAATCAGGCCGACCATGCGCGCGCTCTGCGCCTGCATCACGCGCACCAGGCTGGAATCGGTCATCGGCGTCAGCGGGTGGTCGCGCATGCCGCTGTCGCTGAGCAGCATGTCGCCGACGAACAGGTGGCCTTTGAACACGGTGCGACCGTTGTCGGGAAAGGCGGGCGTGACAACGGCAAAGTCGGTGTCCAGCGCGTCCATCAGCGCTTCGGTCACCGGGCCGATGTTGCCCTGCGGAGTGCTGTCAAAGGTCGAGCAGACCTTGAAATAAAACTGTCCGGCGCCCTGGGCTTGTAGCCAGTGCAGGGCGGCGAGGGATTGGTTAATCGCGTCCCGCGGCGCGATAGTGCGGGATTTAAGCGCGATCACTACGGCATCGACCGGCTCGGAAAGCGGCCCGGTCGGCACCCCAATCGTCTGCACCACGCGCATGCCGCTGCGCACCAGGTTGTTGGCCAGATCGGTAGCGCCGGTGAAGTCGTCGGCAATGCAGCCCAGTCGTAAATTCATGACCCCATAGTAGCAAGCCTTGGGGCTTGTTCGCACGGCTGCAGAGGCGGGTTCAGAGTGGGGTCAGCCGGGTCTTTCTGAAAACCATGAGCTATTATTTCTATAGCTGCTTGCGCAGGTTTTACCTGGGCTACAGGCTGATTTCTCTTAATAAACCGGGCCATTGATCGAATTGATCGGGTTGCTGATGATGTCCATGTTCATCTGGCGCAGCGCCGAAAGCGGATGCCGACCGCATTGATGCGGGAACGGTCAGCCGCTACGATAAGCGCATGAGCAGCTCAAGCACCCTTGATGGCCCCGTACCAGGCGCCGTTTCACTTCGTCAGGATGCGGGCCTTATTGGCCTGGTGGGTACGGCGCACATGATCAGCCACTTCAGCCAGTTGCTTCTGGCGCCGCTGTTTCCGTGGCTGAAGGACGAGTTCGCCGTCAGCTATACCGAACTGGGCCTGTTGATGACGATCTTCTTCGTTGTCTCTTGTGTGGTTCAGGCACTGTCGGGCTTTGCCGTTGACAAGTTGGGGCCACGGCGGATTCTGTACCTGGGTTTGGGGCTGATTGGCCTGGCGGCCTTCGGCTATTCGCTGAGCACGAATTACTGGATGCTGGCGGCCTTCGCCGTGGTCGCTGGTGCTGGCAATGGCGTCTTTCACCCGGTCAACTACACGCTGCTGAACCGCAAGATCAGCGCGCCGCGGCTGGGGCATGCCTACAGCGTTCACGGCATTACCGGCAGCCTGGGCTGGGCGCTGGCACCAGCCCTGCTGGTGCCAATAGCGCTGGCCTTTTCGTGGCGTGTGGCACTGGTTTCGGCCGGGGTGCTGGTTTTTATCGTGCTGGCGGTGCTGGTGCTCAAGCGCGATCAACTGCGGCTGCCTGCCGCCGTGCAACCCAATCCTGCTGGCGCGCATCCAGAAAGTGGAAATTTCGATTTCCTGCGCATTCCGTCGGTGTGGATGTGCTTTGCCTTCTTTTTTTTCTACGCCCTCATTTTGAGCATTGTTCAGGCCTTTGCGCCAGAGGCGGCGCGGCAACTGCACGGCATGCCGCTGCAGCTGGTGGCCACCTGTCTTTCGGTCTATATGCTGTGCAGCGCGGGCGGCATGGTCGTCGGTGGCTTTTTGGCGGCTGACCCTGCGCGTTGCGAGCGCGTGGTGGCCTTAGGGCTAGGCTTTGCCGCCGCCGTGGCGCTGATGCTGGCCTGGCTTGATCTGCCGGGCGCGGTGGTGCCGGTGCTGTTTGGCGTGATGGGTTTTGCAACCGGCACCGGTGCGCCTTCGCGTGATTTGATCGTCAAACGCGCCACGCCCGCGCACGCCAGCGGCCGCGTGTACGGCGTGGTGTATTCGGGGCTGGACATCGGCCAGGCGCTTGCCCCGCTGATCTTTGGCAGCCTGATGGACCAGCAGCAATATCGCGGTGTGTTTCTGGGTCTGGCGCTGGTGCAGGGCGTGTTGATCTTGACTGCCTTCCGCGTCAGGCGCGTGCGGCGCGGCACGCTGGCTGCTGCCTGAAGCGGCCCCGCAGGCGAACGGGC
>JANPFZ010000331.1:0-2440 GCA_031423655.1 Polaromonas sp. | reverse complement strand
CAACGGTCAGCCAGCGCATTGTCGACAAGGCGGCGGAGGAGGTTTTTGACCAACCCGCAGGCAAGTCATCTTCGCCAACCGTGTGGCGCTACGGTTATGGCCTGGCGGCGCTGGGTCTGATTGCGGGCGCTTCGGTCGTTGCGATTGCGCGTTTTGCTCCGCCCGCGGCAAAGGCGCCTGAAATTGCCTCGGCCGCAGTGCCTGCGCCGGTTGCCTTGGCGCCTGTGTCCTCTCCATCGTCTTTTATCGCGGCAACCCCGGCTTCCACGGCTTCCTCGAATTCCTCCGAATCGCCAACGACCGCAGCGGCAACTGATGCGTCGGTGATGCCACCGACCCCCGCGCCGCAGTCCGGCCCGCCGACCCTGCTGGGCGATGAGAACCAGGCCTGGCGTGAACTGGCGCAAGCCTGGAAACTGACGCCGGGTGAGGGCCTTCCGTGCCAGGCGTTTGCGCGCGAGCAGGTGCGGTGCTTTAGCAGCAACACCAGCCTGGCGCTGATTCGGCAGCTCGGTCGGCCCGGCATCGTGAAGCTCGACAGCTGGAGCACCTCGCCGTCATACGCTTTGCTTGTCACCCTGACGCCTGACAGCGCCACCTTGCGTGCTGGCAGCAGCGAGCAGACGGTCACGCTGGCGGCGCTGGCCGCGCGCTGGGAGGGCGACTTTTCCACGCTGTGGCGCGCACCGGCTGGCTACACCGGTCCGATCAATGACGGGCAGGGCGGCCCGGTCGTGCAATGGGTTGCGGCACGCCTGGCCGCGATGGACGGCAAAGCGCAGGCTGTTGACCGGCCGATACAGAATGCCGCGTTGAAGGCACGTGTGCGGGCTTTTCAACTCGCGCAGGGCCTGCCCGCTGATGGCTTGCTGGGTCCTCTGACTTTTATGCAACTCAACCGCGCGGGCGGCGTGGACGAGCCTGTCCTGCGCACCGGGCCTTGACAAAAAATGTCTTACATCCTTGACGCCCTTCGTAAAGCTGACGCCCAGCGCGAGCGCGACCCGGCGCGCGGCATTCACGCGCAGCCGGTGACGCTGTCGTTGCCTGAAGATAATTCGGGGCCAGACAGCCGTCTCTGGCTGGTGGGCCTGGCGCTTGTCGTGGCTGCTGCACTGCTGGCCGCAGCGATGTGGCGGCTGGGCTGGTTTGCCAGACCTGGGGCGCCAGCGCTTGCTGCCCCGACTGCACCCCCGCTTGCATCCATTGCCAAGGCCGCGCCAACCGTAACGCACCCTTCGCCACCGCCGCTACCGACGCCCGCCACCGAGGTATTGCCAGCCGCCCCGCCAGCGCCGCCGCCGTCCGCAGTGCCGCCTGCGCGTGAGGCACCCAAGGCGGCTGCCACCGTCACAGCCTATCCGCCCATGCCCGCTGCCTCGGCCAGTGAACGTCTGCCTTCACTGGCTGAACTGCCCGCTGATGTGCAGCGCGACCTGCCGAAGCTGGCGATTACCGGCGGCGTTTATTCCCCCGCGCCAGCCCAGCGCCTGTTGATCGTCAACGGGCAGGTGCTCAATGAGGGCGCCGAAGCAGCGCCCGGCGTGATGCTGGAGCAAATCCGCCCGAAGACCGCCGTGCTTAACTTTCGCGGCTACCGCTACGGCGTGTCGTATTGATTCTCCGTATTCGCGCTCGCAAGCCCGCTTCCGCCAGCAGTCATGTCGTTTCATAATGATTCAGGACTGGCCGTTTGCGCTGGTGCCACATTGCACCTCAAGGAGACTGGCATGAATGATTCGAATACGCCCAAAGACGGCGACTTTTCCCACTGGATTGAGGAAAAATCCGAGGCGCTGAAGTTTGAGCTGGGCGAGAAATTTCCGGTGCCACCGACAACGCTGCATTCCCCGTCGGTGCATGTCGAAACGGGTCGACAAAAGCTGGAAGAAGTGCTGCTGGAACACGAACAGCCGACCAGTGAATTTCTCGAAGAACTGGCGGCCCTGGAAGACGCACCGCCGCTAAGCGACGAAGAGCTGGCCCGGCAGGCGCTGGAAGCCGGTGGTGGCGACGGCGACAGCAGCACGCCCGAATAAAGACGCAGACTAAATTTGCGCCATGGCCCTCAACGTGGCGGCACTTACCAGAAGCGATGCCGAAGGAATGATGGCCAGCGCCCAGCGAAATGGCGGCGCTGCCTGCATAGTGCGGGCGAGCAGCAAACCCAGACAGACGAGTGCGGTTGGCTCAGGCAATAGTCCGAAAACGCCAAAGCCGGCAAAAAATTCAAGCTGATTCCAGGGCTTCGCGCCCCATGCGCTTGCCAATGGATAAATCACCAGTCCCGCAAGCGCCAGAACCCAGCCAGCCCAGCCGATTTTTTGGGTAGTGCCTGTCTTTCCTGTCGCGCTTTTGGTCGGCAGCGATGCCAGCACCGCCAACAAGGCCGCTTGCAGCCAAAAGGCGAAAGCGAAATAGCTTGCTGCCCAGTTGATCG
>JANPFZ010000330.1:0-6689 GCA_031423655.1 Polaromonas sp. | reverse complement strand
GTGCTGAGTTCTGACAAGGATTGCGGCTCCACCACCATGAACACGAGTGTGCCAACTGATGAGAATGCCAGCTATTGGCGCATCCCCCAATTGCACAGCCTTACCTGCGCAAACGGTAGCAAGGCATCGATTCAAACCACGGTGATGATGCCGCTCTCGCCGATGCGTTGCCAAGGCAGACCCAGCACCAGGGCGTCGAGTTGGCAGCGCTCGAGCCTGCAGTTGCTACTGTGCGCCGAAGGCCACAGGAACTTGCCCTGGTGCAGTCGGCGCGCGGCCAACCAGATGCCAATGCCGTCGTGGACCAGCACCTTCAGGCGGTTAGCGCGTTTGTTGGCAAAGAGATAAGCGGTGTGCGGGTGGGCGGCGCCGAAGACATTGACCACGCGGGCCAGCGCGGTATCGGTGCCTGCTCGCATGTCCAGCGGTGAAGTCGCCAGCCAGGCGGCGTCGATTCGAATCATCTGCGGATCATTTGAGAATCGCAGCCGCCCAGCTCGCGCATTCAGCTGCCGCGCTGAGGGGCCAGGTGACGACCATTGACAGCGCGCCCTTGCGCAGATCTATTTTGATCTCCTGGGCTTCGGGCTGTGGTTTGGCTGCAGGCAGCTGTACGGGGATGAACGCGGGAATAGGCGAAGTCGTCTCAAGAACGCCAGCACCACTATGAACCACCAACTGATGACGCCCGTTGCGCTTATGCTCCTTGAGCCAACGGTGCAGCACGTTGGCATTCATTGCATGCCGTCCTGCCAAAGCGGCAATGGAAACCCCCGGCCGCTGACAAGCCGCTACCAATTCGGCTTTGAACTGCGTCGAGTAGGTCCGGTGGGTGCGCGAAATCGAAGGGCCTGAAATCTCTAATGCGTTGGACATGGTGTGCACGATTGATTGCGTGCACACGATCTTGCAAGACTGACGGTATTCATTCAAGGCGGGTTTGCCGCGCGCTTACGTTGGTCCAACTTACGGAGCCACATCTCGCACCACCCCATTTCCTACGTTATAATAATAGGCTAACGCGGCTGTAGCTCAGTTGGATAGAGTACTTGGCTACGAACCAAGGGGTCGTGGGTTCAATTCCTGCCAGCCGCACCAAAAACGAAAGCCTGCGACGAAAGTTGCAGGCTTTTTCTTTTTTCCGGCGGTCTGCTGATTTATCCCTTTCTTCACGAGCGCTTTTAGTGACTGCTATTCTTTGCCGAATATGAGCAAAGCTTTCACCAAAGAAACTGAAGGCGACGACGAGGATCTAGAGCTCGCCCCGCTACCTGCGGGCGGAAAAAATTACATGACCCGAGAAGGCTATGTGCGGCTCCGGGCAGAATTACTTGGCCTGATCGACGATGAGCGGCCTAAAGTGGTTGAGATCGTTCATTGGGCAGCCAGCAACGGCGACCGGTCTGAAAATGGCGACTATCACTACGGCAAGAAGAGGCTGCGTGAGATAGACCGGCGAATTCGGTTTTTGACGCAGCGTCTGGAGATTGCGGAGATCAGCGATCCTTCCATCCACTACGGGAGTGACCAGATATTTTTCGGCGCCACGGTTCGGTACTCCGATGAGGCAGGTAGCGAACGCACCATCACGATTTTGGGGATCGATGAAGCCAGCAGTTCCGCACAGCAAGTTAGCTGGATTTCTCCGGTGGCCAGAGCGTTGCTAAAAGCGCGCGCCGGGGACGAGGTCATGCTTACCACGCCCCGCGGCGTTCATGCTCTGGAAGTGTTGGATGTCCAATATCCAGCGCCGTCTACTCGAAAGTCGTCTTGCTAAATTGTCTGCGAAACCGCCCCACGGTCGTCCTGCCCCTACCATGAGACTCAGCTTCCCACCTTTCAACCCGCCGACTTAGCCCGCTGAACTCGCAATACGGATGAAACACGTTTGACACTTCGCATTGCCGAGGCGAGATGAACGCGATCACGCACGGCAATACCGAAGCGAAGGTCAGTTGCATCGTGCGACGGCTCGTGGGCCATGTCCACATGGGTAATGTCCGCTTCCGCATTTGCCAACGCAGCCGCAACGCGCGCGAGAACGCCTTTGCCGTTGGAAACAGTCACCAAAAGATTGGTTTCAAAAGCCCGGACAGTCTCGTCTGACCAATCCACGGCAATAAACCGCTCGTTGTCACGATGCTGTAGACGTTTGGCTAAGGCGCAATCGTCCGTGTGAACAATCAGGCCTTCGCCACGTCCGAGGTAACCGATGATGGCGTCTCCCGGGATCGGACGGCAGCACGGTGCAAACTGTACCGATGCGCCTTCACCTCCGTCCAGCACGAGGCCACCCTGCGACACAGAATCGTGCGCCACGTAGCGCTCCCGGCTCATTAATAAAGCATCAGGCTTTTGGCCTGTTTCTGCAAGCAGGGTGACGATACGTTTAGCGACCATGGTGGCAATGCGTTTACCCAGCCCGATATCGGTCATAAGATCTGCCCGGGAACGGTTGCCAGTAAAACGCAGGATTTTTTCCCAAGTCGCGCGATGTGCGTCGTCATCTTCGGGCAGGCGTTCCCGTTCGATCCCCTCGGCCCGTAAAGCCTGCGCGAGCATTTTTTCGCCGAGCTCCTGTGACTCAGTCAGCGCCATGGTCTTCAAATGGTGGCGTATTTTTGATCGAGCCTTGCCGGTGCGCACAAAGCCCAGCCATCCCGGATTGGGGCTTGAAACGGAAGCGGTGATGATCTCAATCACATCGCCGTTATGCAGCTCCGAACGCAGCGGAACTTGCTCGCCGTTCACCTTGGCAGCTACAGCGCGATGTCCAACGTCACTGTGAATCGCGTACGCGAAGTCGACGATAGTGGCGCCTCTGGGCATTGCCATTATCTGACCTTTGGGTGTGAAGACATACACTGCGTCTGGGAAAAGATCGATCTTGACGTGGTCCCAAAATTCTGCGGCATCGCGGGTTTCCTGCTGGATATCCAGCAAGGATTGCAACCACTTGGTGCCAAGCCGCTCTGATGCATCGCTGTCGGGCTCTGTGGCCTTGTAAAGCCAGTGGGCAGCCACGCCCGATTCCGCAACAACGTGCATGGCGTCAGTACGCATTTGAAATTCGATGTTGGTTCCGAATGGGCCGACCAGCGTCGTGTGCAGGGACTGATAGCCGTTAATCTTTGGAATGGCAATATAGTCCTTGAACTTTCCAGGCAGGGGCTTATAAAGCTGATGCAGGACGCCCATCGCGGTGTAGCAGGCAGTCAAATCGGGCACGATGACCCTGAAACCATAGAGATCAGTGACCTGCGCAAAAGAAAGATGTTTTTCGTCCATTTTTCGATAAATCGAAAAAAGCGTCTTTTCTCTGCCGCAGATGTGCACCCGCACGGCGGAGGCGGCGAATGCAGTTTCAACCTCCGACTGCACGCGGTTGATCACGTCACGCCTGCGTCCCCGCGCACGCTGAATGGCTTTTGTCAAAGTGGCATAACGCCAAGGGTGCAAGTGCTGGAAGGAAAGATCCTGCAATTCCCGATAGGTTGTGTTGAGACCCAGACGATGCGCAATGGGCGCATAAATATCAAGAGTCTCGCGCGAAATGCGTGTCCACTTGCTGCGAGGCACATCGCCCAGCGTACGCATGTTGTGTGTACGATCAGCAAGCTTGATCAGGATGACTCTGACGTCGCGTGCCATTGCCAGCAACATCTTGCGAAAAGACTCTGCCTGATTTTCTTCCCGGGTATTGAACTCAAGTTTTTCCAGCTTGGTCAGGCCGTCAACCAAGTCGGCCACAGGCGCGCCGAAACGTTCGATCAGCTCGGGCTTGGTCACGCCGCAATCCTCGATCGCATCGTGAAGCAGTGCCGCCATCAAGGCCTGCGAGTCCAGCTTCCATTGCGCGCATTGCAGTGCCACTGCAATTGGGTGAGTAATGTAGGGTTCGCCGCTGTTTCTCAGCTGCCCAAGATGCGCCTCGTCGGCGAACCGATACGCCTGTCGCACGCTCTCGATGTCCGCAGCCCCCATGTAGTTGAGTTTTGCAGTGAGCGCAGCAAAACTCGCCGCCGCAGCGTTGGCAGCGGCAGGCGTCGACTTGCTGGAAGCAGCAGGCGAAAGTAGTGCGTGCATGCCTTAAATGTATCGCGCCCGCTGTACAAACGAGAAAAAATGGACTTTTTACGTGGCACCACAAAAAAAGCACCGCAAGGCGGTGCTTTTCTGAAGCGCAGACAAGGTTTTAGCCAGGAACCTTTTTCAGCATTTCAAGGCCAATTTTCCCTTCGGCGATTTCGCGCAGCGCCGTAACGCCGGGCTTATTTTTGCTCTCAATTTTGGCCGCGTGTCCCTGGCTCAACATGCGAGCCCGGTAAGTTGCCGCCAGTACCAACTGAAAGCGGTTCGGGATTTTTTCGAGGCAGTCTTCAACGGTAATGCGGGCCATGGAGGTCTCCGGTTGGGTCAGGAATTCAACTAATTTGAAGGGCCGAAAAAACGTCGGCACGGGCGCGTTTCTGGGCGGAAAACTTCAGTCTTTGAGCATGCACGATGGTTTTCAGGTCGAAAACTGCGCGTTCAAATAATTCGTTAATTATAACGAAGTCGAATTCGTGGGCTTGCGCCATTTCCTCGGCCGCGTTTTTTAGCCTCAGCTCAATCACTTCCGGAGAATCTTCGCCACGCCGTTGCAGACGGGAGCGAAGTTCTTCCCAACTCGGCGGAAGGATGAAAATCAGCACCGCATTGGCGAAAATCCGTTTGATACTGACAGCGCCCTGAAAATCGATCTCCAGTATCACATCGGAGCCATTCGCCATGCGCTCTTCAATGGCTTGGCGCGAGGTGCCGTACCGCTGCTCGTGTACATGCGCCCATTCCAGAAAAGAATTTCGAAGCACCATAGCATCGAATTCTTCCGATGAAAGGAAAAAATACTCTCGGCCATGCTTTTCCTGACCGCGGGGCGGCCGGGTGGTGTGTGAAACCGCTGGCTGCACCCGGGAGTCGAGCTCCATAAGCGCCTTCACCAGACTGGATTTTCCGGCTCCACTAGGGGCGGCGACGACGAAAAGATTTCCTGGATAGTCCATTAGCGCTGATTTGCTGGTTTGTTGTGGTCTTGAAGGCTGGCGAACGCGCATCACTCGATATTTTGCACTTGCTCGCGAATCTGCTCGATCAGCACCTTCATGTCCACCGAGATTCGCGTCAGCTCCAGTGATACCGACTTGGAGCCCAGCGTGTTGGCCTCCCGGTGAAGTTCCTGAATGAGGAAATCAAGGCGCTTGCCCAGCTCGCCGCCGGCAGCCAGCAGCCGGTCAATCTCATCGAGGTGCGAAGACATGCGCGTTATTTCTTCTGCCACGTCAATCCTGATCGCGAAAGCAGCCGCTTCAACAAGCGCCCGATCCTGTGCCACTTCGGGTAGCATAGATCCTTCCGACCAGGCCATAGCCTCCTTCCAGCGATCAAGAAAACGCGTCCGTTGCTGCTCCACTAGTTGGGGGATCATCGGCACGGCGACGGCGGCCAGTGCGCGCAGCTTTGCGGTTCGGTCCAGCAGCATCAAGGTCAGGCGGTTGCCTTCCCTTTCGCGGGCCAGCGTTAGCTCTTTCAGGGCCTTCCTGGTCAGTTGCTGCAATTCGCTGCTGTGGTCATGTGGTTTTTTGTCCTCAGTGGTCGCAATTCGCAGAACGTCCGCCACGCTGAGTCCCGCAGCCTGCGGTAACCAGGACTTGATTCCGTCTTCCATAGCTCCCAGACGCTGCAAGGTGGCAGAAGACGGAGTTTGCAGTGTTGTTGTGGTGGCACTTTCCATCCACACGCGCAGCTCGACCTTGCCGCGTTTGAGTTTGCCTGTCAGCAGTTCGCGCAGGGCCGGTTCCGACTGCCGCAGTTCGTCTGGCAGACGGAAAGCCAGGTCAAGAAAACGGCTGTTAACCGAACGAATTTCAACGCCCAGCCGCGAGCTCGCGCTCGCTTCGGTCTCGCTGCTTTCGGGCGAACGTGGAGCGCTGGATTGGGCGCTTGCGTAGCCCGTCATGCTGTAAACTGCCATGGGTCGATACGCCTTCGTTGACCGATTTACTTCAAGAAAATCAAAACAGCCCCGTGATCAGGTCACTGCGGCACGAACCAAATTATGTCAAAGGTCAAGCCCGCTTCGTTGCCTCCCGATACCGTGATCGGCGGCTATCGCGTTGTGCGGAAGGTTTCTGCCGGCGGTTTTGGGGTAGTTTACTTGGCGGTGGACAACGAAGGTCAGCAGGTTGCGGTCAAGGAATACCTTCCGTCGTCGCTGGCAACCCGCTCGCCTGGTGAGCTCCTGCCGCAAGTGAATCCGGACAAGCTCTCGCTCTACCGATTGGGTCTCAAGAGTTTTTTCGAGGAAGGCCGGGCACTGGCCCAGATTTCCCATGGCTCGGTCGTCAGCGTACTGAATTTCTTCCGCGAGAATGAAACCGTCTACATGGTGATGAACTACCTGGAGGGTGGCACCCTGCAGGACTTCATCATCACGGCACGCGACCTGAAAAAGCAAAAGGTGTTTCGCGAGTCGACGATCCGCTCTCTTTTTGACGAAATCCTCCGCGGGCTGCGTATCGTGCATCAGCACAAAATGCTGCACCTTGACATCAAGCCGGCCAATATTTTCATCACCGATGACAACCGCGCGGTGCTGATCGACTTTGGCGCCGCCCGCGAGGTGCTAAGCAAGGAAGGCAATTTCATCC
>JANPFZ010000329.1:0-2161 GCA_031423655.1 Polaromonas sp. | reverse complement strand
CGCTCAATCAACCCATTTTGTTTCGTAGTGAAGGCTGGCAAAACCCCCATCCCAACCTTCCCCCAAAGGCGGTAAGGAGTTAAGGCAGGACCATCACGCCACCCACTGGATCACGCCGCTCCACGCGGTGACCAGCACCACAATGCCGAACGCGATGCGGTACCACGCAAACGGCACAAAGCTGTGGCTGGCGATGTATTTGAGCAGCCAGCGAATGCACAGCCAGGCACTGATGAATGCAAACACCAGGCCCACCGCAAACATCGGCACATCAGCCACTGACAGCAGGGCGCGCTCTTTGTACAGGCTGTAGGCGCCCGCACCGATGAGCGTGGGAATGGCCAGGTAGAACGAAAAATCAGTCGCCGCCTTGCGCGACAGCCCCAGCAGCATGCCGCCGATGATGGTGGCGCCGCTGCGGCTGGTGCCCGGGATCATCGCCAGGCACTGCACCAGGCCCACCTTCAGCGCGTCCGTCATCGTCATGTCTTCAACCGCGTGAATGCGGGCAACCGCCGGGTTATTGGCCTGCCGCTTTTCAGCCCACAAAATAATGAAACCGCCAATGATGAAGGTGCTGGCCACCACCACCGGCGTGAACAGATTCGCCTTGATCGCCTTGCCAAACAGCAAGCCCAGCACCACCGCCGGTATGAAGGCAATCAGCACATTGAGCGCAAATTGTTGCGCCTGTTTTTCCGTCGGCAGCGCCACCACCGTGTCGCGGATTTTTTGCCAGTACACCAGAATGACGGCAAAAATTGCGCCGGTCTGAATCGCGATGTCAAACACCTTGGCCTTCTCGTCGTCAAACCCCAGCAGCGCACCGGCCAGAATCAAATGGCCGGTCGATGAGATCGGCAGAAATTCGGTCAGGCCTTCGACGATGCCCATGATGGCGGCCTTGATCAGCAATGCAATATCCACGCGGACTCCAAAAAAATTTGTCTGATTATGGCCGCGTACAAATCACTGTGCCGCAACTGCTGCCAACCATGAGCGCCTCGCTAACTCCGCTATCCGCGCTCGATTTCTGGTGAGGCGATGGCGTGAATCCCGGTTGGCCGACTGCCCGGTTTGGCCGCTTCACTGGCAGCGATTTGCGCCCGCAACTCTTTCGTCTACGGTCCTACATCCACTTCTGGCTCGCTGCGGCCTACTCAGGTCACTACAACAATGATTTGAAAAGTTTCATGAAAAGTACACATCATGCCGCCTGGGCCTATGCCAAGGGTGCGGCCATAACGCTTGTGATGGTGACCGGGACGGCCGTACTGATGGCCGCCTTCGCCCTGGTCAGCACCCAGCCCACGGAATTTAGCCGGGATCTGCTCGAACCGCCTGTGCAGGGGCAAGCGCCGACGCCCTCGTCCTGAGACCCCAGCCGGCCATTGCGGCAAACATCTCGCGTAGAGCTATAAAAAACCCGCTTGAAGCGGGTTTTTTATAGCTCTGCGCTGGCGGACTAGCGCTGGTAGTAGACCGGGGCGTAACGGCCACGATGACCATCGGGCCGGCCGTCACCATCGCGGTCGCGGTAGTAGCCGCCGCGACGACCCTCATGTCGGTCGTCGTCGTCACGCTCACGGTAGTAGCCGCCATGACGACCTTGCCAACCGTTCGGGCGGCCATAGTAAATGGGCGCGGGCTGCACGTAAACAGTACGGGGCTGGTAATAAACCGGAGCCGGCTCGTAATAAACCGGAGCCGGTTGCACATATACCGGGCGCGGCTGCACGTACACAGGCGCTTGTTCCACATATACCGGCTGCGGATAGCCGCCATACACCGGGTAGGCGTTGCCGACACCCACTGCAATGCCCGGCAGACCGACACCGATAGAAAACGACACGTCGCCACGCGCATCAGCCGAAGTGGCAAAACCCATCGCCGCAATGGCAAGGGCGGCGGACGCACCAGCAATAAGGGCCGAGCGTTTGGCCGAAGTGTTGATGGCAGTAGTCAGGGTGGCAGTCATTGTTCATCTCCTTGTCAGGGCGGGAAATGCCCGCGCCTTTATTAAACGCGTGACTGTGCAAACGGCTTACCGTCTGCACCGTTAAGACCGTTGCCAAACGTAACTCCAAAGGAACCCTCTGCATGACTCCCTGCGGTCTGTGGCGACGCGGGCTCGGGCGGTCCGCCGCGTTGCCTTTCTTGC
>JANPFZ010000328.1:0-10574 GCA_031423655.1 Polaromonas sp. | reverse complement strand
AGCGGAAGGATATCGCGGTTGCGGCTTTCTGCAAACGCAGGCGGAGTTGAAGCTAGAGGCGCCGCAACAGCAGCTTGCTGCAGCGTAATGAGCAGCGACTTGCCCTGGATTTCCGCCTTGTAGGAGGTGGCAGCCTTCAGGTTAAGCACAACGCGGGTTCGCTCACCGGCTTCAATCACATTGGCGGAGCGCAGGTTACCGAGGTTAAGGTCCACGGCGGTCCGACCCATAGCATTCCCGACACCGGGAAAATCCAGCGCAATTCTCGCAGGCGTTTGAATGCTGAAGCCAGTTGGAACGGCGCTGAGGGGCTCAGATAGATCGATACGTATAACCTCCGTACCACTCTGGATAGAGCCCGTTACCGCCTGAATCGCATTTTGTGCGTGTACTGAAGGTACTAAAAATGCCGCACCCAATATCATGCCGGTGATCGCATGTCCAAGCACACGTCCGAGCGTGCGGTGCATCGCCCATGACTTGAATGCCAATGTCTGCTTGTTCATTTGGTTCCCTCTAAAAGCTGTAATGTCGCCGGCCGCTCTATCCATTCGCCTGCGGCGTCCTGCACGATTTCGCGCAAAGACAAACCGGTTTCGGTAACCTTGGTTACGCGGCCGTAGTTTTGTCCGAGATAATTGCCTGCACGCACCTGGTAGATCAGGTTGTCCACGCGTACAAGTGCGACAGGTTGGCCGGTTTTGATCAGGCTGCCGACCATGGAAACAGTGTCCAGCGGCGACGCCTCAAGTGGCTCTTTTCGCCGATTGAGTTCCGGTGCAATCAACGCCACATTGGCTGTTGCTTGATTCGAATCGCGTTTCAGGGCTTGTGTCAATTTTTGGTTGCTGAAGGGCTCGATGGCAGATTCCTGGTTGTAGGGCTGCGGTGAAAACTTGCCAGGTTCGGACAGCGGTTCGACTTTCGGCTTGATTGCAGTACGTTGATCGGTCATCCACTGCTGCAACTCGGCTTGATCGGAAGAGCTGCAACCGACAACACCGAGTAAAACAAAAACCGCAACACTCCAGAGCGGGAAATTAGAAGACTTCATTTTTTTCCTGCATTAGCGGGTGTACTTTTGCGCTGCAATGCCACTTCTTCGGTATCAAGGTAGCGGAATGTCTTCGCCGTTGTGTCCATCACCAGGTTTCCGTCCTTGGCTGGCGCAAGGGTCAGGTTGTTCAAGGTGACGATTCGGGAAAGATTGGCGATATCAGCGGCAAACGATCCGACGTCGTGGTATTTGCCGGTTACGCGCACCGCAATTGGCAGCTCGGCGTAATACTCTTTCACGCTGACCTGGCCTGGCCTGAACAACTCAAACTGCAGGCTGCGACCCAGCCCCGCCTGATTGATATCAGAAAGCAGCGCGTCCATTTCGGCCTTGCTGGGAAGTTGTTTTTCAAGTTGGGTGACGTACTGCTGTACTTGCTCGCGCTGCTTTTTCAAGGCTTCAAGGTTCACCGCTTGCGCCAGTTTCTTCGAATAATCCTCTTTAAGCTGAACCTCTTTTTGTTTCTCCGCCGCCAAAGCTTCGTCAGAAGATTGCAACCATAAAAACCAGAGCGCGACGACCACAAATACCGTGACGGCTATACAGAGCAGGAATCGCGGCAATGCGGGCCACGAAGGAGGATCGTTGGGATTGAGGCCCGTAAATTGAGCCTTCAGGCTGGTCTGAATGACTGCGAAATCAGTGGGTTGTTTGTCAGGTTTTGCCATGGTGGATCTGGTTCCCGCTGTGCTTAGGCCTTGGCCGACGATGCAGCTGCGACCGGCTTGACTGCTGACGCAGGCAGAACGCTTGACGCGGCGGAACTAGCGGCTTTGGGATCGCCGGCTCGCTTGAGCGAAACGCGCATCGAGAAATTGGCGATGCGTCGCTGATCGCGCGGGCTCAACGCTACGCTTCCAGCCGTAATTTCTATCAATTCCGGTTTACTCAGGAACGGGCTGTTGTTTGAAAAATTGCGAAGCAATTCGGAAACGCGTTCGTTGGATTGCGCCACACCGGTAATCTGGACACTCTGGTTGTCCTGCTTCATGCTGTTGATATAGACGCCGTCAGGCAACTGCTTTACCAGTTCAGTCAACAAATAAACTGGCAAATTGCGGTTGCCCTGAAGATCTTCGACTGCGTTTTGACGCGCTCTGAGCGCAGCGATTTCAGCCTGTAGTGTTGAAATTTCTTTGATCTGCCCTTCGAGGCGGGTAATCTCGGTCATGAGAAAGAGGTTTTTGCCGCGCTGACTTTCAATTTGCGTCAGATACCATGAATACACTGCACCCGAAATAAGCAGGCCGGCTATGGCAGCCAGACCCAGGGTGGCTATGAACGCTTCGCGCCGGCGCTTGCGTGCGGCTTCCCTGTGAGGAAGTAGGTTGACCAGAATCACTGTAAGAACCTCCTCAACGCGAGGCCACACGAGGTCAGATACGATGAAGCTTCACGCCGCATTTTCTTTTCCCGCACGTTGTTCCCAAGCTCCATTCCTTCAAAAGGATTGGCAACCATGCACGCAAACGAGGTCTGCTGAGTGACTGACTCCGTCAAACCCGGCAAGGCAGAAGACCCGCCCGCCAGCATCACGTAGTCCACTTTGTTATGGGGCGTACTGGTGAAGAAAAACTGCAGCGCACGGCCAATCTCCTGCGCCATGCTGTCCACAAAAGGTTTCAGGACACCTGATTCGTAGTCTTCGGGCAAGTCACCGCTGCGTTTCTTGCTTTCGGCCTCTTCAGGGGAAAAACCGTATTGCCTGACGATCAACTGGGTTAGCTGGGCGCCGCCGAAAGCCTGATCGCGCTCGTACAACACTTCATCATTCTTCAAAACCTGCATGCTTGTGGTCGAACCCCCAACCTCAAACAGGGCAACCATCGTATTGAGGCCCTTATTAGGCAGATTTTCGATCAGTCGGGAGGTCGCGAGCCGGGAAGCATAAGACTCCACATCCACCACAATCGGCTTCAAACCGGCGGCTTCCGCCAGACCTTGCCTGTCTTGAACCTTTTCCTTACGCGAAGCGGCGATCAGGACTTCCACATCACCGCTGGAAGTGGCACTTGGCCCTACAACGCAGAAATCAAGGCTGACTTCATCTAGCGAAAAAGGAATGTACTGGTTGGCCTCTGCTTCGACCTGCAATTCCAGTTCGGCTTCGCTCATTCCCCCGGGCAAAATGATTTTTTTAGTAATCACTGCAGACGCTGGAAGTGCCATGGCAACATGTTTTGTGCGAGTTCCACTCTTTTTGACAACTCGGCGCACAGCGTCAGCAACTTCGTCAAATTTTTCGACATTACCGTCTGTGATCCACCCTCGCTCCAGCGGCTCGATGGCGCACCGGTCGAGTACAAGTGTTCCGGCTTTATCGCGGCTCAACTCCACAAGCTTCACGCTGGACGATGAGATGTCTATACCCAGCAATGCGGGTTGTTGACGATTGAATAAAGATCCCAGTGAGATCAAGGCGGTCCCCAAACGGCGGCTAATGTGTAGCCCTGCATACTTAAGAAATCGGTTGAATAGTAGCAGCAAGCTCTTTGTGTTGTAAGGAGTTTTCTAATTGTGTAACTCTTAACCGTTGTCAAAAACCGACGTTCCGTGACAAGGTTGGCGTCGCAAGCACAAGTAACTTTGGATAGTTACGTGTAGAGGTGTTTGGACGCAACAGACCAAGATACATGTCCGATCTGGACTGCCAGCAGACGCACCCTCAACATTTTTATAATGGCGGGGTCACATCAAGATTGTCTGCATGCCCTCTTCTCCATCCGCTCATCAGCCTGCTCCGAACGCCAAAACCTCGCCAGCTTGGATCCGATGGCTTTTTAAACTTTCGCTGTGGAGCAGCGGGCTGTTGCTTGCAGTCGTGGCGGGGATGGTGCTGTTTGTGGCGGTCGCACTTGCGGTGGCTTATCCGAATCTGCCTGACGTCTCGGACTTGTCTGACTATCGTCCCAAGCTTCCGCTGCGCGTCTACACGGCAGACGGCGTGATGATTGGTGAGTTTGGCGAAGAGCGCCGCAACCTGACGCCCATCAACGAAATTCCGCAGGTCATGAAAGACGCGGTACTTGCCATCGAGGACGCGCGGTTTTTCTCGCACGGAGGGGTGGACTACCTCGGGGTCATCCGGGCAGGGTTTGCCAATATGGGACGCTCCAAAAGTCAGGGCGCTTCAACCATCACGATGCAGGTGGCGCGCAATGTCTACCTGTCAGCAGAAAAAAGTTACACCCGCAAAATTTACGAAATTTTGCTGACCTTCAAGCTTGAACATCTGCTGTCCAAGAATCAGATTCTTGAAATCTACATGAACCAGATTTTTCTCGGCAACCGATCGTATGGCTTTGCGGCGGCGTCGGAGGCCTACTTTGGCAAACCCCTGAAGGACATATCGATTTCAGAGGCGGCGATGCTGGCAGGCCTTCCGAAAGCACCGTCGGCTTACAACCCCATCATCAACCCCAAGCGCGCCAGATCCCGCCAGCTCTACATCATCGAGCGCATGCAGGAGAACGGTTTCATCACCGCCGAGCAGGCTGTCGCTGCGAAAAACGAGGATCTCAAGATAAAAACCGGGTCTGACCCCGGTCGTGTTCACGCTGAGTACGTGGCCGAAACCGTGCGGCAACTTGTTTACAACCAGTATGGTGACGAGACCTACACGCGCGGTCTCAATGTCACCACCACGCTACGTGCCACCGACCAAACCGTAGCTTACAAGGCCCTGCGCAAAGGCATCATGGACTACGAGCGCAGGCAGATTTATCGCGGCCCGGAAAAATTTGTGGAGATGCCGTCCAATCCGCAGGAAGTTGAGGATGCCGTTGACGAAGCGCTGACAGAAAACCCGGACAACGGTGATGTCATGTCTGCGGTAGTTCTGGAAGCCTCGCTTAAACGAATTCTTGCAGTGCGCCAAAACAGCGAAACGGTAGAAATCAGCGGCGAAGGTTTGCGCCCGGCGCTTTCCGGACTCGCGGACAAGGCAGCGCCCAACATCAAGATCCGGCGCGGTGCGTTGATTCGGGTCACAAAGACGCCCAAGAGCACTTGGGAAATCACCCAGTTGCCGGAAGTCGAGGGCGCTTTTGTCGCGCTGGACCCACGCGATGGCTCCGTCCGCGCGCTGGTGGGGGGCTTCGATTTCCAGAAGAACAAGTTCAACCATGTCACGCAGGCCTGGCGGCAGCCAGGCCCAGCTTCAAGCCCTTTGTTTACTCGGCAGCGCTTGAAAAAGGGTTCACGCCTGCTACCGTGGTCAACGATGCAGCCTTGTTCTTTGACTCGGGCGTCACGGGCGGACAGCCGTGGGAGCCCAAAAACTATGACGGTCATTTCGAAGGTCCGATGAGCCTCCGAACTGGCCTGAAGAAATCGAAAAATATGGTGTCCATCCGCATTCTTCAGGCCATAGGCGCACCCTATGCACAGGATTGGATAGGCAACTTCGGCTTTGAAGCCGACAAGCACCCGGCCTACCTCACGATGGCGCTGGGCGCGGGCTCGGTGACGCCCATGCAAATGGCAACCGGCTATTCGGTTTTTGCCAATGGCGGTTATCGCGTCAACCCCTACCTCATCGCGCGGATCACCGACCAGCGCGGCAAGGTACTTCTGGAAAGCAAGCCGCCTGTGTTAACGGCCGGTTCAAGAACCATCGATGCCCGCAATGCCTTCATCATGAACAGCCTGTTGCAGGAAGTCGCTCGCTCGGGCACGGCCGCAAAGGCCCAGGCGACGCTGAAGCGGCCTGACCTGTTCGGAAAGACCGGCACGACCAATGATTCCATCGACACCTGGTTTGTCGGGTATCAACCCACACTGACGGCTGCCGTGTGGATGGGCTATGACACACCCAAAAAACTTGGTGACAAAGAAACAGGCGGCGGGTTGAGCTTGCCCATCTGGATCAATTTCATGGAATACGCGCTCAAGGGCGTACCTGTCGCTGAATACCCGCCGCCGGAAGGGGTGGTTAATTTGGGCGGCGAGTGGTACTACAACGAGTACGCTCGCGGCGGCGGTGTCAGCAGCCTGGGCGGAAGCAGCAACCAGGACCCTGCTGCCGCCAACCCCGAGCAATCACATAAGGGCGATCCGGGCGCTGGTGCGTCACCGTCCGAAGAAAAAAATCGGATTCTGGATCTGTTTAAAAACTAGCGTTAAAACTGGTGAAAAAGGCTCCGGCTTACTCAAGCGCTTTTACCCTACTACACGTGAACTTCAGGCCGGCGGATGAAATTCCAGCGCCTGCCCCGACTGCTCACTCGCACAACGCGAAAGGCTGTCGAAAAAATCACTGGCGTTCTTGGTATCGGTCCAGCGGTTGCTGATGAACTTGTAGTGAAAACCGCCTGATTTGGCCGCCATCCAGATTTCCTGCAATGGCTTCTGCAGGTTGATGATGATTTGGCTGCGGTTAGAAAAAGTCAGCGTGATCATGCCGCCGGTGCGCTGGTTGTCGATGTCCGCATCGGTCTCATCGTTGATCCTGTCGCATGCCATCTCGATGGCGTTTAACGCGCGCTCGGCATGGTTCTGGTATTCGAGGTCGGTCATTACAATCCATTCATGGTTTTTTCGCTACAAATTTTAGGCGTGCCGATGCCGGTCTCTTCCGCGCATGGCTTTGTTGCCCTGGTGGTGGCGTCTGCAATGATGGCCGGCTGCGGACAAAAAGGCCCGCTTTTCATCGCTACACCGCCCACCGCCCCTGCTGCCAAGGCCATCAACCCGGCGCTACCGCCGGCAATCTCACCAGCCTCTCCATTTAATACCAGCCCGACGCCTGCCGCGTCGGCTCCCCAATGAACCATGCCGTCTCTCATGCCGTGCTGGCCACCGACCAGGCGGCGCTGCCCGGCCATCCCTTTACCGCTTACCGTGACGACGCGCTGTTCGTCGAAGCCGTGGCTGTCTTGAGTCTGGCCGAAGCACACGGCACGCCACTCTTCGTCTATTCCAAAGCCGCCATGCTGTCGGCCCTGGCGGCCTATCAGCGCGGCTTTGCGGGGCGTGATGCGCAAATTTGCTACGCCATGAAGGCCAACTCGTCGCTCGGCGTTTTGCAGGTATTTGCCCAGGGTGGTTGCGGCTTTGACATTGTCTCGGGCGGTGAACTGGAACGCGTTCTGGCTGCTGGCGGGGACGTCCGCAAAGTCATCTTTTCTGGCGTTGGCAAAACGCGCGCGGAAATGCAGCAGGCACTTGCGGCTGGCATTGGCTGCTTCAATGTGGAAAGCGAAGCTGAGCTCGACGTGCTAGCCAGCGTCGCCAGCGCCATGAACCGGGTTGCTCCAGTGAGTATCCGCGTCAATCCCAACGTCGACCCGAAAACGCATCCCTACATTTCGACCGGCCTGAAGGGCAACAAGTTCGGCGTCGCGCATGAAGATGCGCTGCGAATTTACCGACACGCTGCCAGATTGCCCGGCTTGCGTGTAGTCGGCATTGACTGCCATATCGGCTCGCAAATTACCGACGCCACGCCTTACCTCGATGCGATGGACCGGGTGCTGGATCTCGTCGCAGACATCGAAGCTGTCGGTATACCGCTTGCGCACATCGACTTTGGCGGCGGCCTCGGCATCAACTACAACAACGACGCGCCACCCGAGGCCGATGCGCTGTGGCGCGAGTTGCTAGTCAAGCTCGACGCACGGGGCTACGGCCAGCGAAAACTGATGATCGAGCCGGGCCGTTCGCTGGTCGGCAACGCCGGCCTTTGCCTGACCGAAGTGCTTTACGTCAAACCCGGCGAACAAAAGAATTTTTGCATCATCGACGCTGCGATGAACGACCTGCCGCGGCCGGCGATGTACCAGGCTTTCCATGCAATCGTTCCAGCACAGGCTGGACAACACGCTGGTGAAGGCGTCATGTACGACGTGGTGGGGCCGGTATGCGAAAGCGGTGACTGGATCGGCCATGACCGCATGCTGGACGTGAAAGCCGGCGATCTGCTGGCGGTGCTTTCAGCCGGCGCCTACTGCATGAGCATGTCGAGCAACTACAACACGCGCGGCCGGGCTGCTGAAGTGCTGGTCGACGGCGCCCAGGCACATGTGATCCGTCGGCGTGAAACCGCTCAGGACCAGATGCGTCACGAACAGCTCGCTCCCGACTGAGCAGCGGTCGCTATTATTACGATAGCTGTCCACGCACGTTTTGCATGGGCTGCAGCCTTTTTTTCTTTAAATATTGAGCTACGCGCCAGCCTAGCAGCACGGCGACGATGGCGGCGTACACAAACACTTCAGCAAAATTGTTCTTGGCCGCACGCATCCAGAAAAAGTGCAACAACCCCAGCCCAGCAATAACGTAGACCAGCTTGTGCAGCAGTTGCCAGCGCTTGGCGCCCATGGCCTTGATCGCTGCGTTGAATGACGTAGCCGCCAGTGGCGTCAACAGCAGGAAAGCAGAAAACCCCACCAGAATGAAGGGCCGCTTGATGATGTCCTTCGTGATATCGGCCACATCAAAGCCCATGTCGAACCAGCTGTAGCTCAGCAAGTGAACTACCACGTAGAAATACACAAACAGCCCCAGCAAGCGCCGAAACCGCGCCAGCGCGGGCAGTCCGGCGATGGTTCTCAGCGGTGTCACGGCCAACACGATGCAGAGGAACCTCAGCGTCCAGTCGCCGGTGGCGCGGATCAGCGCTTCCTGCGGATTGGCGCCCAACTGCATCGTCACCGCGCTGTAGAAAAGCCAGGCAAACGGCAGCAGGCAAAGCGCGAAAAGAGTGGGCTTTGCTACCGGATTCAGCAGCGCTTTGTTGAAAGCGGCACTCATCGGTCGCCGGGCCGCTTGGCGACAAGCGCGAGGGTCAACTCTTCACCAGCCAGGGCCGCGGAACCGGCTTTGCCGGGCCGCAGGCGCAGCGCCCCCACGGGGGGCAGCGAAGTACGCGGAGCGACGAGCGTGGGGGCCATATGCGTCAGAAATTCTTTTTCAGATCCATGCCGGCGTACAGCTGACCCACTTGCGCTTCATAACCGTTGAACATCAGCGTCTTGCGCTTTTTCGCGAACAGGCCGTCTTCACCGATGCGGCGCTCGGTGGCCTGGCTCCAGCGCGGGTGGTCAACTTCCGGATTGACGTTGGAATAAAAACCGTATTCGCTGGCTGCAGCCTTGTTCCACGCGGTGCGCGGCTCTTTGTCGGTAAAACGGATTTTGACAATGCTCTTGCCACTTTTGAAACCGTACTTCCACGGCACCACCAGGCGCACCGGGGCGCCGCTCTGGTTGGGCAGCACTTCACCGTACATGCCGAAGGTCAGCAGCGCGAGCGGATTCATCGCTTCATCCATGCGAAGCGCTTCCACATACGGCCACTCGAGCACGCGCGAGCCAACGAAGGGCATGGTTTTCGGGTCTGCCTGCGTGATGAACTCAACATACTTGGCACTGCCCATCGGCTCCACCTTCTTGATCAGCTCAGACAGCGAATAGCCAACCCACGGAATCACCATCGACCAGCCTTCAACGCAACGCAGGCGATAAATTCGTTCCTCCTGCGGGCTGAGCTTGAGCAGTTCTTCGAGTGTGTAGCTTCTCGGCTGTTTGACCATACCCTCGATGGCTACCGACCACGGCTTGGTTACCAGCGTGCCGGCGTTTTTGGCCGGATCCGCCTTGTCGGTGCCAAACTCGTAGAAATTGTTGTAGGTAGTGGCGTCTTTGTAGTCGGTTATTTTTTCCATCGTCACCGCACCAGCCACGGCCGACTTGCCGCCAGCCAGCGCTGCCAGCTTGCCTGGTTTTGGCACGGTTTGCGCCATCGCCTGCCTGCCCGCCCAGCTGGCCAGCGCCGCGCCAGCGGCACCGGTGGCCATCAGTTTGATCAGCGCACGACGTTGCTGATACCTGCCCTGAGACGTGATCTCGCTTGAGATGGGGTGGTCAAATCCGCTGGCATTGGTTTTGATAAGCATGGTGAAAATCCTTGATTCAATAACGTTTAGTCTAAATACGCAGCCAGGCCTTACATGGATTTATAAAGTCCCGTAACTATGCAAGCCAGACAGAAACATGTTGACGCCCAGAAACGCAAAGGTGGTGACGGCCAATCCCGTCAATGCCCACCAGGCCGCGACCGTGCCGCGCAGGCCCTTCATCAGCCGCATGTGCAGCCAGGCGGCGTAGTTGAGCCAGACAATCAGCGCCCAGGTTTCCTTCGGGTCCCAGCTCCAGTAGCCGCCCCAGGCCTCGGCGGCCCACAGCGCACCCAGCACCGTGGCAATCGTGAAAAAGGCAAAACCAACCGCAATCGCTTTGTACATGACGTCGTCCAGCACTTCAAAGCTGGGCAGACGCGCCGCAATGCGCTTGCGACCCAACAGGATGCCTGCCGCGATCAGCCCGGACATCAGCAAATAGCCCGCCCAATAATTGCCGCCGCCGACATCTCCCGGCGATTTGCGAAAAACAATCGGCACAAAACACAGCACCACGCCCAGCAACCACAGCGGTGTCAGCCGATACCAGCGGGTCTCCCCGGCCTGTTGTTTGATCAGGTACGACAGCGACACCATCGCCGCCAGAGCGAACATGCC
>JANPFZ010000327.1:0-11924 GCA_031423655.1 Polaromonas sp. | reverse complement strand
ACGGCCACGCCACAAGACCTGGCCGTGCTGCCCTACACCAGCGGCACCACCGGCCTGCCCAAGGGCTGCATGCACACGCACGCCAGCATCATGCACAACGCGGTCGCCACCTGTTACTGGGGCAACAGCACGAGCGAGAACCTTGTGTTGTCAGTGGTGCCAATGTTTCACATCACCGGCATGGTGTCGGTGATGCACGCGTCGATCTTTGGCGGCTCGACGCTGGTCGTGATGCCGCGCTGGGACCGCGAACTGGCCGGTCAGCTGATCTCGCGCTGGCGCGTGACGCACTGGACCAACATTCCGACGATGGTGATTGATCTGCTGGCCAGCCCGAACTTTTCGACGTTTGACGTCAGCAGCCTGGTCTTCATTGGCGGTGGCGGCGCGGCCATGCCGCAGGCCGTGGCGCAGCGGCTGTTTGAAGAATACGCGCTGCGCTACGCTGAAGGCTACGGACTGACCGAGACCGCTGCACCGTCGCACAGCAATCCACCAGATGCGACCAAGCAGCAGTGCTTGGGCGTGCCCTTCATCAGCGTCGATGCGCGCGTGGTGGACCCGTTGACGCTGGAAGAAATGCCGCAAGGCGAGCAGGGTGAAATCGTGATGTGCGGGCCGCAGAATTTTTCCGGCTACTGGAAGCGGCCCGAGGCGACGGCCGCCGCTTTTTTCGAGCGCGACGGCAAACGCTTTTTCCGCTCGGGCGACCTCGGCCGCGTCGATGAAGAAGGCTACTTTTTCCTCACCGACCGCCTCAAACGCATGATCAACGCGTCGGGCTTCAAGGTCTGGCCCGCCGAAGTCGAGGCGCTGATGTTCAAGCACCCGGCGATTCAGGAAGCCTGCATCATTTCAACGCAGGACGCGTACCGCGGCGAGTCGGTGAAAGCGGTGGTGGTGCTGCGCGCGGCCGCTAGAGGCAACACGTCGGAGGACGACATCATCAACTGGTGCAAGGACAACATGGCCGCGTACAAATACCCGCGCGTGGTGCAGTTTGTCGATGCGCTGCCCAAGAGCGGTTCGGGCAAGGTGATGTGGCGGACTTTGCAGGAGGCCGAAGCCGTAGCCGAAGCTCCCAGGAAGGCCTGAGAAGCGCATTTGATTAATCGAATAGGCCTTTAGCCCAGTTGTTACTTGCATTAGCAGCTATTAAAAAAATAGCGTATGAAGAACCCTGACTGGCCAAGTCCGGTCGCTGCCGTCAAGCATCCATGGGAAATTGTGACAGTCAGTCACCGGGGTAATACGTCGTCACTGGGTGCCACGCGACAGTCAGGCCGTTGCCAGGTGCAATTCGCGCCATTGGCCTACAGGCATGCGCGCAGCTGACAACATGCATGCGGGCCTGGTGCTTACCCGCAAGCTTCTAGAGTGGCCTGAGACTGTATTAAGAATGTGCCCACGGCGTCTGTGCGTGCGGCATCACTACTGTCGTCGCATGCAAACTCCCGTGCATTCATTCGCGCGGCGACATGGCTGACATTGCCAGACACCTCCTGGCATCAACTATCTCACCCCAACGAAAAAGGATTGATCCATGACCCAACTCAAGGCTGTTATTTTTGGTGCCATCGGCACCGTCGCCGAAGTCGCTGACCTGGAGCGCCAGGCTTTTAACGCGGCTTTCAAACAAGCGGGGCTTGACTGGAAATGGTCTGCCATTGCCTACAAGGAGTTTCTCAAGACCGACGGTGGCGAGGAACGCATTCGCGCTTTTCGCGACGCTGTGCCGGCCAGGGCTGATGTTGACGACAAGATGATCCAAAAGTTGCATGCGGCCAAGAAGACGGGGGTGGTTGAACTCATCGGGCAAAGCAAACTGGCTCCGCGCCCGGGCGTGAAGGAACTGATGGATGCCTGTATTGCGGCGGACGTCAAGCTTGGCTGGTGCGCGTCATCAAGCGCTGACAGCGTCAAAGCGCTGAACAAGGCGCTGGCCAAGCAATTGCCGTTGAAGGACTTGGCTGCTACGGTGACCCTGGAGGCGGCAGACGCTGCCATGACTCCGGCGAAAGGCTACTCGGAATGCCTGGACGAGTTGGGCCTGAAGGCGTCGGACGTGGTGGCGATTGAAGACACGCCCTTCGGCGTAGAAGCAGCCAAGGCAGCCGGAATCTTCACGGTCGCCACACCGGGTGAAACGGCTGCGGGTCAGGACTTCAGCGCTGCTGATCTCGTGGTGACTAGCCTGTCCAGCGTGACGCTGGAGGAACTACAGAAATTGCTGGAGCAGGCTAAAGAACCTGCGTTTGCCAATTCCGGACATTCCTGAGTTGGACGGATACCCCCAGGCAGCCTGGTTGATTTCATTCGCCAGCGCTTAGACGCCGAGGAGTAATTTCAACTGACCCGAGCGCGGTGCTCATCCAGATGGTGCCGTCCTGCACCGTTACCTGCAGCTGCATGCTGCGCTCTGCAAGTTTGGCCAGTGCCTGACTTTGCGGCGCCTCGATTTGCCACACCACCAGGTTGGCGGCGCGTGTGAGCTTGCTTTCAATCGCCTTCCACCAAACCGGCGTGCTGTTGGCAAAACTCAGTACGGTGACGCGCTCGGCCTTGCCTGCTGCGCGCATGAGTCGCTTGTCGTCTGGCTGGCCGACGTCGATCCAGTGCAGGATTTTTTCGGTGTAGTCCTTGTGCCAGAGCGCGGGCTCGTCAACATCCCATAAGTCCTTGGCAAATTCCAGGTTTCCTTTTTTGTCGTCAGCAGGTACGTAAAGCGCGAACGCCAGCAGCCGAATCATCATGCGTTCATCGGCCTCTGAAGGGTGGCGCGCAATGATGACGTTGTGGTCGGCATAGACGCCCCGGTCCATGTCGGTGAGCTGGATTTGGGCTTTGTAGATGGTGGCTTTGAGTGCCATAAAAGTTTTCGGTTTTTGTTGAGGGCTTGGCGAACGCGTATTGGAACAGGGTATTGGATTGGTCATAGCCGGTTGGAGATAGTTCGCCGGCTTTTCGGGTACAAAATAGGGAGTTGACGTTGTCGTAAATTTTCTGCAACCCCCTCAACAACATCGATCAAAGACAAAGGAATTCATGAGCACTCAACTCTTTAGCGCTGCCATTGCCGGCAGCCTGCCGAAACCCGCGTGGCTGTCAGAAACCAACAAACTCTGGCCGCAGTGGAAGGCCGAGGGCGAGGAACTGAAGCAGGCCAAGCTGGACGCGACGCTGCTGTGGATCAAGACCCAGGAAGACGCCGGACTCGATGTGATTGGTGACGGTGAGCAATCGCGGCAGCATTTCGTCCACGGTTTTCTGGAGCAGGTCGAAGGCATTGACTTCGATCACAAGGTGAAAATGGGCATCCGGGACAACCGCTACGACGCGATGGTGCCGCAGGTTATTTCCACCCTCAAACTCAAGGGCCGCGTGCATGCACTAGAGGCGCAGCTGCTACGCGCCCACACCCAGAAGAAGATCAAGTTCACGCTGCCCGGCCCAATGACGATTGTCGACACGGTGGCAGACCAGTTTTATGGCGACCGCGTCAAGATGGCGATGGCTTTTGCCGAACTGCTCAACCAGGAAGCGCTGGCGCTGCAGGCCGACGGCGTGGACATCATCCAGTTTGACGAACCAGCTTTCAATGTCTACATGAAAGACGCCGCCGACTGGGGCGTGAAGGCGCTTGAGCGCGCTGCGCAGGGCCTGACGTGTACCACCGCCGTTCACATCTGCTACGGCTACGGCATCAAGGCGAATGACGACTGGAAGCAGACGCTGGGCGACGAGTGGCGGCAGTATGAGCAGATCCTGCCGGCCCTGGCGAAAAGCAGCATCATGCAGGTCAGCCTGGAGTGCTATCACTCGCATGTACCGCCGCATTTGATGGCGCTGCTAGAAGGCAAGGACGTGATGGTTGGCGTGATTGATGTCGCAAGTAGCGTGATTGAAACGCCCGAACAGATCGCCGACACGATTGGCAAGGCGATGGAGTTTGTGCCGAAAAACCGCCTGATTCCGTGCACCAACTGCGGCCTGGCGCCTATGGACCGCGAGGTAGCGGTTAAAAAATTGCAGGCGCTGGGGCTGGGCGCTGCGCTGGCGCGTGAGCGCTACAAATGAGCAACGATCACACACACGGGGCGCCTGCGCCGCCATGGAAGCACGACGGCGTACGTGTGATCGCGGCCAGCCAGTTCGACAGCAACACGGCGCAAACGCCCGGTATGGACCGCAAGGCCGCGATCAATTTTGCGCGCGTGGGCGCGCAAAAGCTTTGGGCCGGCACCGTCACAATTCATGCCGATGCCAAGACTGGCGCGCATCACCACGGCCCGCTGGAAAGCGTGATCTACGTCATTCGCGGCCGGGCTCGAATGCGCTGGGGTGAGCATCTCGAATTCACCGCCGAGGCCGGGCCGGGTGATTTCATCTATGTGCCGCCTTTTGTGCCGCATCAGGAAATCAACGCCAGCCCGACGGAACTGCTCGAATGCGTGCTGTGCCGCAGTGACGGCGAAGCGGTGGCCGTCAACCTGGACATTGAGCCGGTGGAAAAGCCGGAAAGCGTGCTGTGGATTGACCCGACGCACCCGCGTGGGGCTGTGTAAAGCGCCCGTCAAGTCTTTATAAATGGTGGGTAAAACCGCGATTTGTGCGTGGTTTTACGGGGAATTAGAGCGGCTTTTTTACAATTGTCACGGAGTCCTACACGGGTTTCCGGCTGACCTTGATACAACCAAGGTTGGACAAAAAAGGAACTGCATCATGAACACGAACACACCCAACCCACAGGCTACTCCAGCATCTTTGCATTCACCAGGCGCTGTGGTCGAACCCGGTCTGTCTGATCGTTTGCGCCACAGCAAGGCGCTGATTCCCACCATGGCCGTGATGGGTGTGACCGTGTTGGCACTGGCTGCCGCACTGGTTGTCAACAAATCGGATGCGCAGCCGGGTGGTTCGGCAGGCTACAGCGCAACAGCGCCCAGCGCGCCGTCAAAAGAAGCGCTTGCTGCGGTTCGTGCGCCAGCTACCGCATTGCAGCGCGCGCCGGTGCATGCCCAGGCCGACCCAAAAGTACAAGCGCCGCGGGCAGATTCCTGCGCCACTTGCGGCACGGTCGAATCGGCGGTGGCCGTAGAGCGACAGGGAAAAGTTAACGGTGTGGCCGTGGGCAATACCACGATTGGCATTGGCACAGTTGCCGGTGGGGTTCTTGGCGGTGTGCTGGGCAACCAGGTCGGCGGCGGCAACGGCAAGACCGCCATGACGGTGCTGGGCGCGGCAGGTGGTGCTTACGCAGGCAATACGGTCGAGAAGAATATGAAAAAAGTCACGCTCTATCAGATGCGGGTGCGCATGAACAATGGTTCTGTCCGTACCATCGAGCAGTCCACTCCGGTGGCCGCTGGATCAAGCGTGATGGTCGAAGGTAACTCGCTCCGCCTGGCCCGATAAGCCAGGGACTTCCCTGACCAAGCGTCCCGATTCCAGCTTTTCCAACATTGACTGATAACTACAACGGCTGAAATTATGAAAATCCTGAAAAATATGTCGATCAAGACCATCGCTCCTCTGGCGCTCACCAGTACTGTCATCGGTCTTGCGTTGGTGGCGGGCGTTGCTCGGGCACAAGTTCCTTATGTCAACGCCACCGTGTCGGGGCAGTTGCAGCCGGGCATTTACGGCCGTATCGACATTGGCAATGCGCCGCCACCGCCGCTGATTTATCCGCAGCCGATCATCATCCAGCGCCCGGCAGTTCTGGTCCAGCAGGCGCCGCTGTATCTTCATGTACCGCCGGGCCATGCCAAAAAGTGGTCCAAACATTGCGGCAAATACAACGCCTGCGGTCAGCCTGTGTACTTCGTCAAGGTCAGAGGCGATGACGACTATGAGCGGCGCAGCTACCAGCGTGGTGACGAGTATCGTGGTGAGCGTGGATACGCTGATGACGACTCAAAGCACTCCGGCAAGGGCAAGCATAAAAACAAGAACAAGCACGACGATTGAGTCCGTCCTGTTGCGCGTGGACGCGCGACGAATGAAGGCACCCGATTTATTTGTGGTGCCTTTTTTTGTGCGCCACCGGGACCTGATCAATCCGGTGCAGCCTGTATTGCTGCATTCCTGCGCCATTCGCCGATCCGTCGTAGTATGAAAAGATCATCAATTCAAGCATCAGGAATATCTTCATGAAAGCAGTCTGGAACGGCGCCGTGATCGCCGAAAGTCCTGAAACCGTGGTGGTGGAAGGCAACCATTATTTCCCCGCCGACACTCTGCATCGGGAGCATGTGACCTTCAGCAACCACCACACCATGTGCTCGTGGAAAGGTCAGGCCAGCTACTACTCGCTGCTGGTCAATGGCGAAATGAACACTGACGCGGCGTGGTACTACCCGAACCCCAAGCCCGAGGCGGAAAACATCAAGGACCATGTGGCTTTCTGGAAGGGCGTGAAGATCGAGAGCTGACAACATGCTCCTCGGCGTGCTGTTGAACCACGATATTGCTCATGAATTCCCGGAACATCTTGACAAAATGCGCGCCTTTAAAACATCCAACGAGCATTTTTCGAGTTTGTTTTCAAAGTACGACGAGGCCAACCATGCCATCGCACGGCTCGGACTTGGCGACGGCGCGATCAGCGATTCCAGGCTGGAAGAGTTGAAGAAAAGGCGCCTGAAAAGCAAGGACGAAATTTACGAGATGCTTAAGGCTGGTTGAACTGATCGTAAAAAACCGCCGGACGCGTACGACCGTGGAGGTCTTATCTTCCCAAGCAGGGGCCGCGGGACTGGCTTCGCCAGACCGCAGGCGCAGCGGCCCCCCAGGGGGGCAGAGAGTTACGCGAAGCGAACGATCGTGGGGGCAAGTTGTTCAAGCAGGGGCCGCGGGACTGGCTTCGCCAGACCGCAGGCGCAGCGGCCCCCTCGGGGGGCAGAGAGCGACACGAAGTGCGCGAACGTGGGGGCAATCTCTACTCGCGCACATCAGCCACCGGCCGCACTCCAAAGTCCGCACGCGCAAGGTAGGCCAGCACCCGACCTGCTGCTGCTTCGGGCGTGCTGAGCAGGCCCTTGTTTTTAAGACCGATAAAAGTTTCTTGGTCTGGAAAATCCGACGCATCAGCACTGCGCAACTGGGTCTGCATGTCGGTGTCAATGACGCCCGGTGCCAGCGAACAGACGGCGGCGCCGTTGGGCTTGAGTGCTTCCTCCAGTGCCACGCAGCGCGTGAAGTGGTCCATGCCGGCCTTGGCAGCGCAATACACGGCCTGCGAAGCCATCGCCTGGCGCCCCAGCCCCGATGAAATATTGAGCACCTTGCGCCGCGCCGACCAGCGCTCGGTCGCACCAAGAAAAGCGGCGGTAAGTTGCATGGGCGCTTCCAGGCCAACATGTAGCGCGCGGTTCAAGGCGCCGGCGTCAAGCTCGCTCAGAGGGCTGACTGCTGGTATGACGCCTGCGTTATTGATCAACACAGCGCTGGCAAAGCCCGCACCCGATTGCTCGCGCAACCATTGGTTGAGCCGGGCACCAGCCACGGCAGCGTGAGCCAGATCCTGCGTCCACTGCAGCAGTGTGGCGCCCGAGACGCTGGCCTCGCGCGTCAGCGTGTCGCTGGTTTTACGTGAAATACAGAGCACGGTGTTACCCGGTTTCAACAGCTTGCTGGCCATCGCCAGCCCCATGCCCCGCGAGGCGCCCGTCAGAATAAATAAGTGTCGACTCATCATTGCGGATATTAACCCCGCCGCCTCGAGAAAGTCAGGTCGCCACCACCAGCGGAAAACTGGCACGCAAACCGTCAGGGCCGGACGCAAATGGTGCGGTCAGCAGATCGCGGTCGGCCGTGCTCAAACCGCGCCATAAAAAGTCGCGGGCGTTGCCTGGGTCGTCAGCCACATACAACTGGGTCGTCAGCAGATCACGGCGGCCCAGTTTGACCTTCACATGAATATGCGGTGTGCGGCCGCTGTAGGCCACCGGCCGGATGGTGCGAAAACGGTAACTCCCGTCGGCGCCCACCGTGACGCGGCCAAAACCCTGAAACCTCGGGTCGGCCTTGCCGCCGTCGCCGGCATGGTGGTAATGCCCGGTGCCATCGCATTGCCAGATTTCAACCTGCGCGCCCTTGACCGGCCTGCCCGCCAGATCAGTGACGCTTCCGTCCAGCCAGGTGCCCTGGCCCTCCGGATAGCTCTGGTTGCCATTGCGCAGCAGGTCGTAGTCGGAGTCTTTCGGGAACTCCACGGGATAAAACGGGCCTTCGGTTTGTGCCGGCGTCGCACGGCGTGCGGGCGCTGGCTGTGCCCGCACGCCCAGCCATAGCGCTGGGGCAACGACCAGCGTGGCAGCCACCAGGCTGCGGCGTGGAAGGTCGGGGATGCGGGGGAATGGCGCTTGAATGGATGGCTGCATAACATCTCCCGAAATATTCTGTATCGGATCAAGCCTTGTCAGACGAAGTTCCTCGCTGCCCATCATCTTCCTAAAACGGCGTTTTTGCCAGGATCTGCATTGCCGCGCCTGTCACTGGATGCGTTAGCCGCAATTGCTGCGCATGCAACAGCAGGCGTGGCGCGGCGGCCTGTATTTCTGCAGGCGCATAAAGTGCGTCGCCCAATATCGGATGACCCAGCGCCTGCAGATGCACGCGAAGCTGGTGCGAGCGGCCAGTCACGGGTTCCAGCAGCAGCCGTGTGCTGTCGTTTATTGGGTCATAAGCCACCACCTGCCAGCGCGTCGTGCTGGGCTTGCCGAGCAGGTGATCAATGACCCGCAACGGTCTTGAGGGCCAATCCAGCGAAATCGGAAGATTGATCACCGCCCACCCGTCTTCAGCCTGCGGCGGCATGACAAGCCGCCCCTGCACCACCGCCTCGTAGCGCTTGTGTACCTCACGCGCCGCGAAAGCGATGCTCAGGGTGCGCTGAACCGCCCGGCTGCGCGCCAGCAGCGTCAGGCCCGAGGTCGCCATGTCGAGTCGATGCACCACCAGCGCTTCGGGGTACCGGGACTGTACGCGGCGGCTCAGGCAGTCCTGTTTGTCCTCGCCTCGCCCGGGAACCGCCAGCAAACCGGAAGGCTTGTCGAGCACCAGCAGGCTTTCATCCGCGTAGACCAGCTTGAAGCCGGCCGAAGGTGCGTCATGGTCTGCGGCCCCGCCGGGATTCAAAACGCGTAGGAAACACCGACGATGCCGGTCGCGGTGCTGCGTTTGCGCGTGATCGGGCTGTCTTTGGCGTCGCCCTGCAGACTGCTTTCCGACAGAACGGTCGTGATCGCAACCCTGGGGTTGACGCTGTAAGTCAGTGCGGCGCTGGCGCGTACGTCTCGCAGGCCGGCACCAGCCGTGAAGGGCGCGTAGCCGCTTCTGGCCGATTGCGCGAGCGTCACACCGAAGTACGACTGCATGTAGTTGGCGTTGGCTACGGTTGCCGACACGCCCAACCCCAGTCGCCACTGGGGTGCCAGCACCATCGAATACGCGGCGCCGACATCGACCACCAAGCCGTTGCGGTCATTGCCCGAGCCGTAACGCAGCGATGAAGTCAGCGCCAGCGATGGGGACAATGAATAGTTATAAAAAACGCCGATTTCAGGCCGTGCATCCACGTTACCCAAGCCGCGCAATGCAGTTGAGCGACTTTCATTGCGACCCAGATCGGCCGTGAGTCGAACGCCGTAGTTCATCTCGGGCCGTTTTGAAAAATCGTAGCCCACGCCGTTTGTCGTTCCAGCAAACCAGCCGTTTTTCCATTGGTAGTCAAGCAGCGGCACCAGCGAAGTCCGCCGCTCGTCCGAGCCCTGATACTTGCGACCCGCAATGATGGCTGCACCCACCGTGCCGCCATCGTCGGGGCGCGATGCGCCGTAAAGGCGAACCACATCAAATGCCTGTGCAAATGCTGCCGGGGCAAAGGCCGAGGCGCCCGCAGTAAATAACGCCAGCTTCAAACAACGTGTGATGCCAGTCATGGACAACCTTTTTTAAAATAATGATGCCTGCTGGCTTCGAGCCGGCGTCAAGAGCGCGCCCCGCGCCTGACTTCACGCAGCATGAAAAGGTAGAGCCCTTCCACCTTTTCACGCGCCCAGGGTGTTTTGCGCAAAAACTTCAGGCTCGATGCTACGCTGGGATCGCTGGTGAAGCATTTGATGGTGATGCGCTGACCCAGCTCTTCCCAGCCGTAGTGGTTTGACAAGGCGGTGACGATGGCTTCCAGCGTCAATCCGTGCAGCGGGTTGCCAGCCTGCTTTTCGGCTGCAGCGGGTACTACTGGAGCGAGAGGCACCACAGGCGTCACAGGCGTCACAGGTTCAGCCATCGCCAGCCTATTTGGTTTTCAGCTTGCCCCGAACCGGAACCTGCGTCACGACGGTCGGGCGGACGGCGTCGGGTGACACCAGCTTGGGCGGTGAGGTGTCTTTCTTTTGTTTCTTGACCATCTTGTTGTTGTTTTGCTGACCTTTTGCCATGGTGCTCTCCGGGTGGTTGGTTGAATGAAAGAGTAGGGAAATGATGCAATTATCAGCGCAACTTCAATGCAATTTCAATGCAACTTTATTCGCGGCCGGTGCGTGCGGTCAATCATTTCCGACAGCGTGATGAGGGCAGTTTTCCTGAAGCCGCCGAGGGCCAGCTGGTGCTGCTTGTGCAGCGCCCAATACATCAGCCTGGCAATTTGACCTTCAATGAAAAAGCTGCCCTTGGTCAGGCTGCCCATCAGGCTGCCGACCGATGAATATTCGGCCAGCGACACGAGTGAGCCCTGGTCGGTGTAGACAAACGGCGCCACCGTCTTTCCCGCCATCAGGTCTGGCAGCGCGCGCGTCAGGTACATGGCCTGCTGATAAGCCGCCTGCGCCCGCGGCGGCACCCAGGTGCCGTCGGGCTGCTGGCAGGCGGCGCAGTCGCCAAACGCGTAAATGCTGGCGTCACGCGTCGTTTGCAGGTTGCCGTTGACCAGCAACTGGTTGAGCCGGGTGGTTTCCAGCGGCTCATTCCCCGCTCTTCCCCCATTACCCTCAGGCCCGGCCCCCAGCGTCTGCAGAAAATCAGCCGCCTTCACGCCCGCCGCCCATACCGTGATGGTTGAGGCAATGACTTTCCCGCTGGCCATTCTCAGGCCGTCTTCGTTGACTTCGACGACTTTTTCGTTCACATGCACGGCGATGGCCAGCTTGCGCAATTCACGCAGCGCCGACTCGCTCAGCCGTTCCGGCAACTGCGCCAACAGCCGCGGTGCGGCTTCCACCAGCACGATCTGCAGGTCTTTTTCGGGGTTGATGTTTTCAAAGCCGTAGCTGCCCAAAATGCGGGCCGCTGCGTGCAGTTCGGCGGCCAGCTCGACGCCGGTCGCACCGCCGCCGACGATAGCCACCGTCAGGCGCCCGCTGCCCGGGCTGCGCGGCACGCTCTGCGCGCGTATGCAGGCGTTGATCAGCCGGTCATTGAAATGCCGCGCCGCCTGCGGGCTGTCAAGCTTGATGCTGTGCTCGGCCGCGCCCGGCGTGCCAAAGTCGTTGGTCTGGCTGCCCACCGCGATCACCAGCGTGTCATAGCCCAGCGATTGCGCGGGTGTGATCTCACGCCCGGCCTCGTCGTAACTGGCGGCCAGTTGCAGTGTTTTAGCGGTGCGGTCCAGGCCGACAAGGCTGCCGAGCCTGAACCTGAAATGATTCCAGCGCGCCTGCGCCAGGTATTCGATCTCTTCGGCATGCGTGTCGAAGCTGCCGGCGGCCAGCTGGTGCAGCAGCGGTTTCCAGACATGCGTGCGCGCCGCATCAACCAGCGTGATGCGGGCCAGGCCTTTTTTGCCGAGCTGCTTGCCCAGCCGGGTGGCCAGCGCCAGCCCGCCAGCGCCTCCGCCGACGATGACGATACGTTGCATGCGTTTGCCTTTGCATTGATTTGAATGTTCCCGGATGGTAACGGCGCCACCACGCCGTGACACC
>JANPFZ010000326.1:0-3607 GCA_031423655.1 Polaromonas sp. | reverse complement strand
TAGCGATCAGGAGACGTGGCGCAGAAAGTCTGTAACCGCTTCCAGCGTTTTCTCGGGCTGATCGCGCTGCGGCGAATGTCCGCAGTCGGGCAGGTGAAGCCGCTCTGCATGCGGGGCCGCCAGCGCAATCTCGTCGAGCTGCCGCAGCGTGCCGTATTCGTCGTCCAGGCCTTGAATCAGCAGCAAGGGTGCGGTGATGCGGCTGCACTCCTGGCGAATATCAAAACTGCGAAACGCTTCCGACAGCCAGACGTCATTCCATTGACGGAAAGCACCATCCACATCCGCGTGGTGGCGCGCCAGCCGGTCGCGCAAACCGCCGGATTCAAACTGGTTTTTCGCCTCTGCAATTGCGTTGATCGCGAGTTGTTCGACCAGCACATGCGGCGCCAGCGCGATGCAGGCTGACACCGGGTGTCGGCTGGCGTAGATCAGCGCGATCGTCGCGCCATCGGAGTGACCGAGTAACACCGGCTTTTTGATCTGCAGTGCATCCAGCAGCTCAGGCAAGACCTCCCAGGCCTCGCGGTGCATGTAGTCGGCAGGCAAGTTTCCGGCCGAGGGGCCTGACTGCCCGTAGCCACGCCGCGAATACATTGTCCCGGCGCGGCCGGTGGCATGGCAGATCTGCTGCGGCCAGTTGATGCCGCGCTGCGTCCACAGGCTGACGGAGCCGAGTCCTTCATGCAAAAAAATGACTGGCGCGGCCGTAGCCGACCCAGTGATTTTCTGCACTTCAAGCTGCACGCCGTTGATACGAATTTCACTCATCGCAAGGTCTCGGTTGCAGCAATACGGTATCGCCGGTTGAGTACACTTCAGGGCCGCATCCGTCACCCGGATTGGCAGCGCGGAAGCAGAGCGCGTTGGGTTAAAAAAATTTGAGGAAGAACTTGTGCGTACTAGCTGGCTGATTTTAGGGCTCGCCCTGGTCGGGTTAAATGCTATTGCCGCCGAGCCTCAAGCGGTGATGCTCGAAGACATGACCTGGACGGAGGTTCAGCAGGTGGTGAAATCAGGCTCCACCGCTGTGATTATTCCTATCGGCGGCACGGAGCAAAACGGCCCCCACATGGCACTCGGCAAGCACAACGCCCGCATCAAGGTGCTGGCCGGCAAGATCGCCAACCGGCTGGGCCATACGCTGGTGGCGCCGGTCATGGCCTACGTGCCCGAAGGCAGCATCACGCCGCCTGCAGGACACATGCGATTTGCCGGCACACTGTCGGTACCGCCCGAGGCGTTTGGCGGTATTGTGGAGGGCGCGGCGCGCAGCCTGAAGCAGCATGGCTTTAAAGACATTATTCTTATAGGCGACCACGGCGGTTACCAGCCACAGCTCAGAACCATCGCCGACCGGCTGAACCGGGAATGGTCTGCCGGCGCCACTCAAGTTCATTTCATTGAAGCCTACTACCAGTCCGCCCAAAAGCCCTATGCAGACGCCCTGCGCAGCAAAGGGCTCAGTGATTTTCAGATCGGCACCCACGCGGGCAGTGCGGACACATCGTTAACGATGGCGCTCGCGCCGCAGATGGTGCGCCCGGAGCTCCTTGACGATGCCGCACAGCGCGGGCCAGCGGCCGGCACCGTGGGCGATCCGCGCAAGGCCAGTCTGGCGCTTGGCGAGCTGGGTGTGGAATTAACCGTGACGCGCACGGTAGACGCCATCAAGGCCGCTCAGGCGCGTCGTTAAAATACGGCCTTTGTTGTCCTACACAGTAGTTTCATGATCAATTCCATACGCAGCGCTACGCCGGGTTTTTCCCGTTTCGTTTTTTACGCAGTCGTCGCTGCGTTGTCAGGTGGCGCGTTGGCGATTTCTTTGGCCTTCGCCGCGCCAGCGACGCCCGCCGCCGATGCCGTCGGCAAACCGTCGCCTGCCGCTTCCAGCGCCGCAGCGCTGCCAGTTTCAGTGGTGTCAGGCATGCCGCCCGTGCCAGATGCAAAAAATTTATACAGTGAAACCACCAGCGACAAAATAAGCAAGGCGACAGCTGGTGCACTGGAGCGGATTTATGTGCCGAACCGGGGTGAAAACACCGTGTCGGTGATTGATCCCGCCACACTCAAAGTAATCGACAAATTCAAAGTGGGCGTCCACCCGCAGCATGTGGTGCCATCCTGGGACCTGCAAATGCTGTGGGTCGCCAATAACGCCGAAGGCCGGACCGACGGCAGTCTGACGCCCGTGGACCCGAAGACCGGCAAACCGGGCGAGTCGGTGCCGGTCGATGATCCGTACAACATGTATTTTTCGCCCGATGGCCAGATGGCCATCGTGGTGGCAGAGGCCTACAAGCGGCTGGACTTTCGCGATGCTCGCACCATGAAAATGGTGTACTCGATTGCCACGCCAAAATGCCCTGGAATCAACCATGCAGATTTTTCCATCGACGGTCGTTTTGCGGTGTTCACCTGTGAGTTTGGTGGCGCTTTGACTAAGATTGATCTGGTGAATCGCAAAGTGGTGGACACCATCAAGCTGAGCCCGTATTTCAACCGCCCCGACGCGTTGGCGGCCATCGCCGCACCCGGTAAAAAGCCCACCAAAATTCCCGATCCAGGTCAGCCGGGCGCTGATATTTGCACCACACCCGGCATGCCGCAAGACGTGCGCGCTTCACCCGATGGCAAGACTTTTTATATTGCCGACATGATGGCCGATGGAGTGCACGTGGTTGACTTGGAGAGCTTCAAGCAAATTGGTTTTCTGCCGACAGGGGTGGGCGCGCATGGCCTGTACCCAAGCCGTGACGGTAAGAACCTGTACGTGGCCAATCGGGGCAGCAATAAAATTCGTGGCACCCCGAACGGCAAAGGAAGTATTTCGGTCATCAATTTCGCCAGCCGCACGGTGGTCAAGACCTGGCCCATTCCCGGCGGCGGCAGTCCTGATATGGGTAACGTCAGCGCAGATGGCAAGCACCTGTGGCTTTCGGGGCGCTATGACGATACGGTGTACCGCATCGATACCGAGTCTGGCGGCGTGGACAAAATCAAGGTGGGCCGCGAACCTCACGGCCTGACGGTGTGGCCGCAACCCGGCCGTTATTCGCTGGGGCATACGGGCAACCTGCGGTAGGCCGGTTTATCCCCGATCTGCCTGCACGGTCTGGCGCGTCAGTCATGAGCCATACGCCCGTTTGCCCCCTTCACCGCAGCTGTACTGACCGGCCGCGATACTGTCTGCCATGAACCTGCTGCTTGACTCCTTCTGGCGCGCTGCCGTGTACTGCCTGCATCCGCGGGTGATTGCGCTGTCGATTCTGCCGCTGGTCATCATGGCTGCGCTGTCGCTGGGCCTGGGCTACTTCTTCTGGGACGACACGCTCGCCGCCATCCGCAGCAACCTGGAAAGTTATGAGATGGTCAGCCGCATGGTGCACTGGCTGGAGAGCCTCGGGCTGTCCGGTTTGCGTCTGGTGCTGGCGCCGGCGCTGCTGCTGGCACTCGCGATTCCGGTGATTGTCATTTCGTCGCTACTGTTCGTCGCGGTGTTCATGACGCCGGCCATGGTGTCGCTGGTCGCCGAGCGGCGTTTCCCGGCGCTGGAGCGCAAAAAAGGCGGCTCGATGCTGACCAGCGTTTTGTGGTCGCTGGGCTC
>JANPFZ010000325.1:0-11711 GCA_031423655.1 Polaromonas sp. | reverse complement strand
ACCGCAATCTGCGCGATCATGCCGCCGCTGCTGTCGTGGCTGGCGCCGTGCGCGCCTTGCGCTGCGTGCTCAAGTTCGTGGTCGTGGGGGCCGTGTACGTGAAATCCGCCTGAAGACATATCAATTTTCCTTGTGTTTGCTGTAGGTGACGAAGCTGAATTTCAGCCCGGATGAAGAAACGTGATTGTCGCGTGCGGTTTCAACCCAGCCAGCGCCTAGCGTCGGCGCGTAGGCATCGCCGTCAAAGTCTTGCGCTATATCGGTGACTTCAATGCGCTGGGCCAGCCGCTCTGCCTGCGCGTAGATTTGCGCACCACCGATGATCCAGACTTCTGCTGATGCCCTGCAAAGTTTGAGTGCAATGTCGAGGCTGGCGACGGCCTGTGCGCCCGCTTCCTTCCATTCAGTTTGCCGCGTGATGACGATATTGATGCGGCCTGGCAGCGGGCGAAATCGGGGCGGCAGCGAATCCCAGGTCTTGCGCCCCATGATGACCGGCCAGCCCTGCGTGAGCCGCTTGAAGTGTGCCAGGTCTTCAGGCAAATGCCAGGGCATGACGCCGTCCTTGCCGATCACACCATTGGCTGCGCGGGCGTAGATCATGTTGATGTTCATTTCAACCTTAAACCGCCACCGGCGCTTTGATAGCGGGGTGATGCTGGTAGTCCACGAACTCAAAATCCTCAAACGCGTATTCGAAGATAGAAGCCGGTTGGCGTCTGATCTGCAGCGTGGGGTAGGGCAGCGGCGCGCGGCTCAGTTGCAGCGCGACCTGCTCGGCATGGTTGCTGTAGATATGGCAGTCGCCGCCGGTCCAGATAAAGTCGCCGACATCCAGGTCGCACTGCTGCGCGACCATGTGCGTCAGCAGTGCGTAGCTGGCAATGTTGAAGGGCACGCCGAGGAAGATGTCGGCGCTGCGCTGGTAGAGCTGGCAACTGAGTTTGCCTCTGCCGCCTGCATGCGTTGCGGGCGCGACGTAGAACTGGAAGAAGGCGTGGCACGGCATCAGCGCCATCTTGTCCAGATCAGCCACGTTCCAGGCGCTGACGATGATGCGACGTGAGTCGGGGTTGGTTTTGAGGGTCTTGATGACGTCAGCCATCTGGTCGATGTGGCCACCGTCAGGCGTTGGCCAGCTGCGCCACTGCACGCCATAGACCGGCCCCAGATCACCATCTGCGCGCGCCCATTCGTTCCAGATCGTCACGCCGCGTTCTTTGAGCCAGTTGTTGTCGCTCGAACCCTGAAGAAACCACAGCAGTTCATGCACGATGGATTTGAGATGCACCTTTTTCGTCGTCACCAGCGGAAAGCCTTCGTTGAGATCGAATCGCATCTGGTAGCCGAAGACGCTTTTCGTGCCGGTGCCGGTGCGGTCAGCCTTGAACACGCCGTGCGTGTCGACGTGGCGCATGAAGTCTTCGTATTGGGAGCGGATGGGGAAAGTAGCCATATCAGTACCCGCCGAGAAGCGTGTCCAAAGCACCCTGAATCAAAGCTTGATCGGACGCAAGATTAGCGATGGGTCTGCGCAGATCCGAGGCTGGAACGGCACCCAAAGCAGACGTATTCAGAATCACCTTTTTGCCTTGCACGATCAGCTGAGGATTCAAATCGAGAACCACTCCCTTGAACAGATTCGCCGTGGTAAGCGGCACGACTACGCGTGTCTCCACCTCAATAAAGGTGTTTTGTATATCCAGCATGTACGGTATCTCGGCCCTGTCATCAGGGTCGGGATTGGGGTAAACATCAAAGCGTGCCAATTCAAGCCTGCTTCTTTCCGTCGCCCAGACTGCGCGCAAAGGCGCGGTACTTGGCCAGCGGCAAACCGTGTTCGCGAATGCGTTCGTTGTAGGCCGCAAAAGCCTGCTGGTTTTCCTCGCGCCACTTTTCCCAGTAAAGGCGTTTGACTTCATCGGCCAGCAGGGTGTCCACGGTCTGCGAGATGTTCAAGCCCATCTCGCGGGCCACCTCCAGCACCTTTGAATTGAGCGAAAGGTTGGTGGCCTTTTTCGGGGCGTTGTCAAACTTCAGCATCATCAGTCTCCATGAGGAATGCGCAAATTATATGCGCATATCATATGCGTAGTTAGACGCGCAGTACCCGCCCAGGATTCATCAGATTTTGCGGGTCCAGCGCCTGTTTGATGGCGCGCATCATGCCGAGCGCTACTGGTGATTTGTGCTGCTCAAGCCTGTCGAGCTTCAGGCTGCCCACACCGTGCTCGGCAGAAATCGAACCGCCAGAGCGCATCACCGAGCCGTACACCAGCGCGTTAACCTGCTCTTCGTGGTCGCGCAGAAAAGTGGCGCCGTCTGCGCCAGAGGGCGCCTGCACGTTGTAGTGCAGGTTGCCGTCGCCCAGGTGGCCAAAATTCACCAGCCGAATGCCAGGCAGTGCTGCCACCAGCAATGCATCCGTCACGTCTACAAACTCGGGAATGCGCGACACCGCCACCGAAATATCGTGCTTGATGTTCAGGCCTTCTTCGGCCTGCGCCAGTGGAATGCTTTCGCGAATATGCCAGAGCTGATTCGCCTGGGCGATGGTTTCGGCCACGACTGCATCAGTGACGCAGCCTTCGCTCATGGCGGTTTCCAGCAAGCGCTCAAATTGTTCGCGGGCATGACTTTCTGACTCCTGATCGGAGTTTTCAAGCAGGACGCAGAACGCCGCGCTCTCGTACAGCGGCACCCGTTGCTGCTTGAAGTTTTTCGCCACCAGGCTCAAGGCAAACTGCCCCATGACTTCAAACCCTGTCAGGCCCGCGCCCAGGTGCTGGTGCGCCAGTGCGAGCAATGCCACCGCCTGCTGCATCGACGGTACCGCCGCCCACGCTGTCAGTTTGGCCACTGGCTGCGGGTACAGCTTCAAGGTGGCAGCGGTGATGATGCCCAGCGTGCCTTCGCTGCCAATGAACAGGTCGCGCAGGTCGTAGCCCGTGTTGTCTTTGCGCAGGCCGGTCAGGCCGTCCCAGATGTCGCCTTGCGCCGTGACTACCTCCAGCCCCAGGCACAGGTCGCGCGCATTGCCATAGCGCACCACCTGCGTGCCGCCGGCATTTGTCGCCAGGTTGCCGCCTATGGTGCAACTGCCCTCGGCCGCCAGACTGAGCGGGAAAAGAAAGCCGGCATTCCCGGCGGCTACCTGCAGATTCTGCAAAATGCAGCCTGCTTCTGCAGTGATCGTCATGTTTGCCGGGTCGGTGTGGCGCACGGCGTTCATTCGCTGCAGGCTCAGCACCAGCTGCTGGCCGGAGTCGTCGGGGATACCTCCCACCACCAGGCCGGTGTTGCCGCCCTGGGTGACGATGCTCACGCCGGCAGCAGCGCAGGCCTTCACGATGGCTGCGACTTCGCCGGTAGTGCCGGGCCGGGCCACCGCCAGCGCTTTGCCGCGCGAGCGTTTGCGCCAGTCCTGCTCATAGGCGCTCAGGTCGCCCGTTGACAGGATATGTGTGGGGCCGGTGATCTGGCGCAGGCTTGTCAGCAATGCGTCGTCAGTGCCGTCGGCGTCCTGGTTCATGATGCGTCGTGGGTCGCTACGGTGGCGAGCGGCTGGGCGGTGTCAGCGTTTTTCAGTCGCACCCGAACATGCAGCGCGCAGGCTGCAAACAGCAACAGGCACAGCAGCACCTCGATCATCGCGAGGTAATTACCGGGGGGTTTGTCGCTCCAGGCGCGCACCACACCTTCGGTGAAATACAACCAAACCAGCAGGCTCAGCCAGCGGTAGGTGTACATGCGGTTCTTCAAAATGCCGGCCAGTGGCAAGCACAAGGGCAGCACTTTCAGGGCCAGCAGCGAGCCGCCCGGTCGAACCGGTGCCAGCCACAATTCCCAGGCCAGGCCCAGCACGATCAGGCCGACCATGCTGCCAAAAGCCAGCCAGCGCGTCATGTCAGTAGGGGTGGCTTTGTTCATGTGGATGGCATGATACCGGGGATGAGATTTGAGCAAACATTGCAGACTTTAATGGCCGACCTGTCGCGGTTTCCGTGGCGACACACGCTGCTGACCTTGCGAGACCGCTTCCGCGAAGATCGCATGGGGCTGACGGCCAGCAGCCTGACCTTCACCACCTCTATTGCCCTGGTTCCTTTTTTCACCGTGGCGCTGGCTATTTTTACGGCCTTCCCGATGTTTTCAAAACTTGAAAGTGCGCTGCAGGGCTGGCTGATTCAAAGCCTAATTCCCGACAACATTGCGCGCCAGGTGCTGGGCTATCTGACGCAGTTCAGCCGCCAGGCCAACAAGCTGGGTGTGGCCGGGCTGGCGGTGCTGCTGGTCACGGCCATTGCCATGATCCTGACCATCGACCGCACGCTCAACAGTATCTGGCGGGTGCGAAAAACCAGATCGCTTACGCAGCGCGTGTTGATTTACTGGGCCGCCATCACGCTCGGACCGCTGCTCCTGGCAGCCAGCCTGGCGCTCACGTCGTATGTGTTGTCTGCGTCGCGCGGTCTGGTCGGTGCATTGCCTGTCAGCTTGCGTTTTTTGCTGGATTTGGTTCAGTTTGCGCTGGTCGCCGGCGGTGTGGCGGCCTTGTTTCGTTATGTGCCCAACACGTATGTGAAATGGGCGCATGCCTGGGTGGGCGGGATTTTTGTCGCAGCCGGCATTGAGCTGGCCAAAAAGGCATTGACGCTTTACCTCGGCGCCGTGCCGACCTATTCGCTGGTGTATGGAGCGTTTGCCACGCTGCCGATTCTTCTGGTCTGGATTTACGTGTCATGGGTGATTGTGCTCATGGGCGCGGTGATAGCCGCGTATCTGCCCAGCCTGCTGGCCGGTGTGGCGCGCCGGGGCGCCGCGCACGGCTGGCAGTTTCAGCTGGCGATTGAGGTCTTGCAGCAATTGCATGTGGCTCATCACTCCGCGTACAAAGGCGTCAGCGCGTCGCAGCTGGCTGAACGCCTGCAGGTCGATGTGCTGCAACTGGAGCCGGTGCTGGAAACGCTGCTGGCGCTGGACTGGGCCGGCCAGCTGGACGAGGCGAAAGTTAACACTGAAGCGCGTTATCTGCTGATGGCTGACCCCGACAGCACCCGCCTGGAGCCTTTGCTGGAGCGTCTGCTGCTGGACAAATCGACCTCACTAAGCCGGTTCTGGAGCAACGGCGCCTGGCCCCATCTTCGTCTTCGCGACGCGTTGTAGAACATCGCCAGGTCGCCTCGCGTTTCCACCCCTCGGTTTTTGGCTGCATCAGGCTCAGTGACAGCCTGCAAATTGATTCGTCGCTGTCTTACAGCGGTATTGCAGAGCCCAATTCAATATGAATCCGGTGTTTAAGTTGCTTGTACAGGAGTAAAGCCATGTCGCAAAATGTCCCCTTTCCGTCGCTGCCACGGGAGGTGCTGGCCCTTCAGCCCATAGACATCAACCAGGAAGCTTCGGTTAGCTACTGGTCATCTGCTTTAGGCTGCAGCGAATTCGATCTGCGTGTCGCCGTCGCCGAGGTTGGACCGGCTGCCAGCGATGTCGGCAACGAACTCGGGAAGCCGCTATGAGCGCTCTAATTCCTTTGTCCTCGCAGCCATTGCAGGTTCGGGTGAAAGAGCCGACTGAGGGGCTTTTTTATTGGGTGGTCAGTCAACTGGCTGAAAAGGAAGACACTCCTGATGTGCGTGTCGACGCATCGGACCATCCTTATCCTACCCATGAAGCCGCCATGTTGGCGGGTGCTGCTTGCCTCAAAGCGATAAAAACTCTACCAGCCCAGACCAGTCTCTGATCCCGCCTGCCCTCGGCTTTCGTCCGTGGGTAGTTTGTTTGTGTGCGGACTGGTGTGGTACTTGCAAGTCCTACCGCGGCGTTTTTTCGCAGCTGGCCGAAGCATTGGTACAAGCCTATCCCGAATGCCGTTTCGTCTGGATTGATGTTGAAGACCAGGGTGATTTAGTCGGTGATCTGGAGATAGAAACCTTCCCGACACTGCTCGTCGGCAACGACGAGGGGCTTAATTTTCTCGGGGCTGTGACCCCTCAGCCGGACGTGCTGCATCGACTGGTTACTTCGCTGCTGGAACCCGGGGCAACTCGCACCGCACATCGGCCTGCAACGCAACGCGTCATTGACCAGCTGGCGGATCTTCCTGAATTGTGGCTACGCACCGAATCGCCGAACCGCTAGGTTGGCGCGCAGGGTGTGTCATCAGCATGTAGAAATAGGCCGGCGCGCTAAAAAACACTTTAAATCGGGCGCGCCCGCCGCGCATTGGCGCAACACCTCGCAACACCTGATTGAAAGGCCGAAAATCGCTGAAGGAAGCGACCCACCGCGAGGCGACCTTCCAGCCGCGCCAGGCTCATTCCGGCTCATTGATGAATACTCAAACCGAAGGCGAGATGCCGGTTGTTGGTGCGTTTAAAAACAAGTGAAAAATACCCTCCAGCCAACGTCAAACTTGCGCTATTAGCTCCGTTTTTGATAGCGTTTAGGTGAGGGTTTCGGAGTGTTCCTGCAGCGCGACCCGCGCGTTGCCGGTCAGGATGGTCATGGTTTTTTGCCCCGCATTTAGGATGAACACGCAGTTCTGAAGTAGCTCGGTTTCGCGAGGCTGTTCACAGCTGTCATGGTCTTAAAAAGCTGGAGATGGCCAGCAGGGTTTGCTCAGGTGCCTCAGTCATCTGGTGATGGCCAACGGGCAAACTGATCACCTGAATTTTTTTACCGCTGACGGTGGCTTTGTCAATCAGCAACTGTGCGGCTTTGGCCTGCGTCATCTGGTCTTGCACACCGAGCAGGAACAACACCGGGCAGGTGATCTTCGCGATGGCGTTCTCGCCGTTCGCATAATCGTCACAGGCCTTAAAGCCGCGATGAAATACATTGACCTGCGTGTTGCTGGCCAGCACGCGGCAACCCAGCGCCATGCTGGCGCCATACACCCAGGTTCCCGGACCGAGCGCTGATGGCGGTGCGCTGAGCGTGCTGCGTGAAAACACGTTGATCATTTTGAGCGCTGCCATTGGGTCGCTCAGCGACGCATCGAGCAACGCGGGTGATACCTTCATTGGGAAAGCCGTGCCAACCAGGATCAGGTGCGTGATGCGCTGCTGAAGATCTGCGGCCGCTTCAAGCGCGATCAACGAGCCCCAGCTGTGACCAATCAGCGCGACTTTTTTAATGCCCGCTGCGTCCAGCAGCGCGGCAATAAATGCAGCCGCCGCTTCAACGCTGGCGGGCGCATCGCCGCCGCTTCTGCAGTGCCCCGGCAAGTCAACGGCGAGCACGTTCCAGCCGTGGTTGGCCAGATAGCGGCTTTGCAAAATCCAGACGCTGTGGTCGTTGAGCACGCCGTGAATGAATACGGCGGTGGGCTTGTCCGCGTCAAAGGCCTTGCCTGCGGTATAGCAATAGGTGGGCTGGTTGTTAACTGTGAGGTACATCAGTCTTCTCATTCAAAAGCAGGTGTTCAGTGAATTCTTCAGTCGGGAATCAGGCGTTTGCCCAGGCTCACCACGTCATCGCGTGCGTAGCCCAGGTGCTGATAGAAATCCAGAACCTCACTATTGCTGCTTCGCAACTGGAGGTTCAGCTTGGGGCAGCCCGCAGCAATGAGCAACGCTTCACCGCGCGCCATCAGCTGGCGGGCGTGGCCGCGTCGCTGGCATGTGGGCGACACGGCCAGGTAGTTCACCCACCCGCGGTGCCCGTCGTAGCCGAACAGGGCTGAGGCGATCAGTTTGTCGCCGTCTTCACCGGTCGCGTCGTCCACGCCGACCAGGAACCATTCCGCCTGCGTCGTCAACTTGCGGGCAATATCTTTCTTCGGATCATTCCATGCGCGCGTCAGTCCGCACTCGCTCCACAAGGCAATGACAGCGGCCTCATCGCCTGATTCGTAAGACCTGATCCTCATGCCGCTTTCTCCGCTGCTTTCAAAGCGCGCTTCAAGTCATCAATCAAATCGTCCGGGTCTTCCAGGCCAATCGACAGGCGTATCGTGCCCTGGGTGATGCCGCCCGCCGCCAGCGCTTCGTCTGTCATGCGGAAATGCGTCGTGCTGGCCGGGTGAATCACCAGACTGCGGCAGTCACCGACGTTGGCCAGGTGGCTGAAAACCTTCAGCGTTTCGACAAAGCCCTTGCCCTGTGCGCGACTGCCTTTCAGGTCAAAACTGAAGACCGAACCGGCGCCGCGTGGCAGCAGTTTTTTGGCCAGCACATGGCTGGTATGCGACTCCAGCATCGGATGGCCGACGCGCGAAACAAAAGGGTGACTGGCCAAAAATTCCACCACCTTTTCGGTGTTGCCCATGTGCCTGGCCATGCGCAGCGGCAGGGTTTCGATGCCCTGCAAAATCAGCCAGGCGGTGTGCGGGCTCATGCAGGCGCCGAAGTCGCGCAAGCCCTCACGGCGCGCGCGCAGCAGAAAGGCGCCGACGGTGCTTTCCTCACTGAAGACCATATTGTGAAAGCCGTCGTAGGCTTCGGTCAGTTCGGGGAATCGTCCTGATTTTTCCCAATCGAAGCTGCCGCCATCGACCACAATGCCGCCAATCACCGTACCGTGACCACTCAAAAATTTCGTCGCCGAGTGGTAGACCAGATCAGCGCCATGATCGAACGGCTTGATGAGCCAGGGCGAGGTGAGGGTGCTGTCGACCAGCAGCGGCACACTGGCTTCGTGCGCGATGCCAGATATTGCCCCAATGTCCAGCACATCCAGCCCCGGGTTGCCCACCGTCTCGCCGAAAAATAGTTTGGTGTTGGGCCGGACGGCGGCGCGCCACGCAGCCATGTCACCCGGCTTGACAAACGTCGTCTCAATACCAAAGCGCCGCAGCGTGTAATGCAACAGGTTTTGCGAGCCGCCATACAGCGCCGTACTGGCCACGATGTGCGAGCCGGCACCCATCAGCGTGGCGATGCTCAGGTGCAGTGCCGCCTGCCCGCTGGCCGTGGCGATGGCACCGATGCCGCCCTCGAGCGCTGACACGCGCTGCTCCAGTACCGCATTGGTCGGGTTGCTGATGCGCGAATACACATGGCCCGCGCGCTCCAGGTTGAAGAGCGATGCCGCGTGGTCGCTGGACTCGAAGACGAACGAGGTCGTCAGGTGAATCGGCACTGCTCTGGCGCCTGTCGTCGGGTCGGGCGCCGCGCCGGCGTGAAGCGCTAGCGTGTCGAAGCCGGGGTCTGAGTAACCTGGCATGGATGGGCCTTTAGTTGAAAAAATGCAGTGGCGGGGTGTCAGCCGGTGGCGATCTCTGCGCTGCAAGGAATAAATCCTTACAGCACTCACTCAATTGTGGGCTATATTGGAATTGCATTTCCTGCTGCCACGCTGCGGCAGGGTGTTCGTCATTCAGACAGGACCACATGAGGAGAAAGCCATGAAAGTTGATGACATCCTGCGCGTGAAAGGCAACACGCTCTACACCGTGCAACCCGATGAACCGCTGGCCAAGGCGGCACAGATCATGGCCGACAAAGACATTGGTTCGCTGGTGGTGATGGGCCATGGTGAGCTGGTTGGCATGCTGACATTTCGGGAGGTCATTGTCAGCATCGTCAAGAACGGTGGCGTCATCGGCGACACACGGGTTGCAACGGCGATGGACGACCATCCGCTGACCTGCACGTCCGAGACGGCGCTCGACGAAGTCCGCCGCATGATGCTCGATCGCCACGCGCGCTACATGCCGGTGATGAACCAGAAGATGCTGATGGGCGTCATCAGCTTTTACGACGTCGCCAAAGCGGTGGTCGATAGCCAGAATTTCGAGAACAAGATGCTCAAAGCCTACATCCGCGACTGGCCGGCCGGAGCCGATGAAGAAAACGAAGTCAAAGGCAGCTGACCAGCCCATCGCATCTGGCGGGTTCGCCGGGGCCTTTGCTCAGGGATAATCACAGCTCATGAGCGGCAACACCTTCGGCAATTTATTCGCAGTCACCAACTTCGGTGAATCCCACGGCCCGGCGATTGGTTGCGTCATTGACGGCTGCCCGCCCGGCCTGTCGCTTTGTGAGGCTGACATTCAGATTGATCTGGACCGCCGCCGCCCCGGAACCAGCCGCCACGTCACGCAGCGCAATGAACCTGACGCGGTCGAAATTTTGTCTGGCGTGTATGAAGGCAAAACCACTGGCACACCGATTTGCCTGCTGATCAAAAATACCGATCAACGCAGCAAGGACTACGGCAACATTCTGGAAACCTTCCGGCCCGGTCACGCCGATTACAGCTACCTGCACAAATACGGACGGCGCGATCCGCGCGGTGGCGGCAGGGCCTCGGCGCGACTCACGGCACCTATGGTGGCGGCTGGCGCCGTCGCCAAAAAATGGCTGCTTGAAAAATACGGCACGACGTTTCGCGGCTGCATGACGCAGATCGGCGACATGCCAATTGCGTTCGAGTCATGGGAGCATGTGCCGAACAATCCGTTCTTTGCGCCTGCAGCCGATGTGTCCAAATTAGAGACCTACATGGACGAATTGCGCAAGGCGGGTGACTCGTGTGGCGCACGCATTCGTGTCACGGCCTCTGGCGTGCCCGTGGGGCTGGGCGAGCCACTGTTCGACAAGCTCGATGCCGACATCGCGTTTGCCATGATGGGCATCAACGCGGTGAAGGGCGTTGAAATTGGCGCTGGTTTTGCCAGCGTGACGCAGCGCGGCACCACGCATGGCGATTCGCTGTCACCTGGCGGATTTTTGAGCAACAACGCGGGCGGCGTGCTGGGCGGAATCAGCACCGGGCAAGACCTGGAAGTCTCGATTGCCATCAAGCCGACCAGCTCGATCATCACGCCGCGCCAGTCGATTGATACGCAAGGCCAGCCGGCGGAAGTGGTGACCAAAGGGCGTCATGACCCTTGCGTCGGCATACGCGCCACGCCGATTGCCGAGGCGATGCTGGCGCTGGTCGTGATGGAACATGCGCTGCGCCAGCGGGCGCAAAACGCCGATGTGGTGGTGAGCACGCCCGACATCATGCGGGCCGCTGTCCGGCAGTAAGGTGCTGACCGGTTGAGTCTCCCGGCGCCGGCGCTGTCGTAGTTCTTGCCGTGCGTGTGCCGCAGGGGGCGTGGCTGATCACAAGCCCATCATCAGCGTGACCAGACCCCACCCCATCAGCACCAGACCTGCGCCTCGGTCCATCCAGTGCCCGGCGGGAAACATTTTTTCCACCAGAACAAACAGCGCAAGGCCTGCTATCCACGCCAGATTCATCACACCGCCGACAAACAGCAGAAGCATGAGCATCCAGCAGCATCCGACGCAGTAAGCGCCGTGCTCGATTCCCATCACAAACGCGCCCCCTGCGCCGTCCCGCCAATGCGTCAGTACGAAGTCAAGCGGTGAACCGCAGCGCCGCAGGCAGGCCCGCTTGAGCGGCGACCATTGGTAAAGGCCCGCTGCGATCATCACGGCACCGGCCAGCACGATGCTGGTCAACTCCATCATCGGGGACATCAGTGCCGCCTTGTCCAGACCAAACTGCAGCGCGACTGCTGCGACGCTGAAGGCCGCCCAGACGGCCACATACCCGGCTGCAAACAGGGCAGACAGCGACGCTGGCTGGTGCGCTGCGGCACGCCGCCGCGCGATCATGGCGTAAAAAAGGATCATGGGGGCGGCGCCCGGCAGCATCATGGCCGCCATCATCACCGCCCACATCACCAGCATGACGATGGCCTGGCTGAGCGTCCAGGGGCCGGTGCGCATCGGCATCAGCATGTCGCCCAT
>JANPFZ010000324.1:0-4575 GCA_031423655.1 Polaromonas sp. | reverse complement strand
TTTTTGAACGCGCGGCAATCATCAAGAAAAAGTTCAAGGCCTATGAAAAACACCAGCCGCTGGTGGACCGCACCCTGGCCATGATTTTCGAGAAAGCCTCGACGCGCACGCGCGTGAGCTTTGAAGCCGGCATGTACCAGCTAGGCGGCAGCGTGGTGAACCTGACGACCGGCGACAGTCAATTGGGCCGCGCCGAACCGATCGAAGACAGCGCCAAGGTCATCAGCCGCATGGTCGACATCGTGATGATTCGCACCTTCGAGCAGACCAAGATCGACCGCTTCGCCGCGCATTCACGCGTGCCTGTCATCAACGGGCTCACCAACGAATTTCACCCCTGCCAGATTCTGGCCGACATCTTCACCTACATCGAGCATCGCGGCTCCATCGAAGGCAAAACCGTGGCCTGGGTGGGCGACGGCAACAACATGGCCAACACCTGGTTACAGGCGAGCGAAATTCTCGGCTTCAAGGTACACGTCAGCACGCCCGGTGGCTACGAGGTGGACCAGTCGATAGCAGGCATTCGTTCGTCAGAAAGCTACCAGGTCTTCAAAGACCCGATGCAGGCTTGCGAAGGCGCCGACCTGGTGACCACCGACGTCTGGACCAGCATGGGGTTTGAGGCAGAAAACGAAGCGCGCAAGAAGGCGTTTGTCGACTGGTGCGTGGACTCAGAGATGATGCGGGCCGCCAAACCCGATGCGCTCTTCATGCACTGCCTGCCCGCCCATCGCGGTGAAGAGGTAGAGGCCGATGTGATCGACGGGCCTCAGTCGGTGGTGTGGGATGAGGCGGAGAACCGGATGCATGTGCAGAAGGCGTTGATGGAATACCTGTTGCTGGGTCGAGTTCAGGTTGCGTGATCGCTGCGCACTTTGAATCTGCAATTAATTCTCAAAATTAAAAAGCTAATTCAAATGGGGAAATTTGAAACTCTTCATTGGGGAGGCTCGCCTTGAACTATCGCCTCTGGGGGAGGAGCGAGGGGAAGTGGAATTTGCGGGTTTTTTCGATCTTCATATTCTGAGCTGTGCCACGTATCATTTAACTTCGCCTCGATCCATTCCGAAAGTTGCAAGCAGCTCTCGTAAGACTCAAGAAAATACTGGATATCTACAGGTAACGTCATTTCGGCCTTAACGCGAGCATGCGAAGCCGCTTTGCGGACGTAGACGTCATTGGCGACACCACCATTGTGGATAAAAATATCTCGCGTGGCTTTAACTTCTACATACCGATGAAATGCTGGACACTCTAAAAGGTTCACCGAAAAAAGTTGCTGCGCAGACTCTGCGAATTCCGCTGGAGATTTGTAAGAAAGCTCATTTAACAAAGCATCAGTGGCGCGAAGGTGGATTTCTTCTATGGAGGTGGATTCCAATACAGTTTGAATCGACAGATTGCGCTTGTTGCCCAATTTTTTAGGGAATCGCACTACCACTGCTCTGACAACATCACCCAACATGGTCTCAACAATGGTCACAAGCTGCACTATTGCATTGACACTGAGCTGGTGAAAGGCCAGCCGTTGATACTTCATCAACAGTTCGTCTTTGGGATAAATGCGCGTCGTATGCATTGCGGTCTTGTCGGGGTTGTATCCAACCGGGAATGTAACTTCGACGCTTTCAACTTCCGAGGACTGTAGTTCCCGCACAGCAATATCAAAAGCGCCGTATGTAAGCTGTGCAAGTTCACCCTGCTCAAACAATGCTCGCTTGGCAGTTAGAACGACTTGGTTTAAATGGTTCCCGATGTTGACGCTACTCAAAAACTGCTCCTCTTGATTCGGTAAAACATATCATTTTTGGCCTCAACCCCGACCTACAAACGGCATCTTCGTGGCCATGATGGTCATGAACTGCACATTGGTGGTCAGCGGCAAAGCCGCCATGTGAATGACGGCATCGGCCACTTCAGTGGCCTCCATCATCGGCTCGACCGCAACATCGCCATTCGCCTGCGGCACACCTTTGGTCATGCGGGCTGACAGCTCCGTCAACGCGTTTCCAATGTCAATCTGACCACACGCGATGTTGAATTTTCGACCGTCGAGTGAGAGGGATTTGGTCAAGCCGGTAATAGCGTGTTTGGTCGCGGTGTAGGGCGCTGAATTGGGCCGTGGTGCGTGCGCGGAAATCGAGCCGTTGTTGATGATGCGGCCGCCTTGCGGAAGCTGGTCTTTCATGATCTTGAAGGCACCCTGCGCGCAGAGGAATGAGCCGGTCAGGTTGATATTGACGACGTTTTGCCACTGCTCGAAACCGATGTCTTCAAAGTTCATGCCCATGCCGCTAACGCCGGCGTTGTTGACCAGCACATCAAGGCGCCCGAACTTGTCCTTGATCTGCGCAAAAAGCGCCGCGACTGAATCGGCGTTGCCGACGTCGGTTGGCACCGGCAGCGCGTGTTCTGAGCCTGACTCTTTCGCCACGCTCTGCAGGGGTTCGGCTCGCCGGCCCACCAGCACGACACGATGTCCGTCCCGCAAAAAAGCCAGCGCAATCGCCCTGCCTATGCCGGTACCGGCGCCGGTGACGAGGACGACTTTGCTGTTTGACTTATCGTTGTTCATGGTGTGCCTGGTCTCTTTCTTCTGCTTTTGGGGAGTGGGTGAAATTGCCGATCAGCAAGCCGTCGGCGGTGATCATAAATTTGGATTGTGCCCGAGCCGCGCCCGCATTGCGCAGCCTCGGGTGGTGCTTGCGGGCGCGCACTTTCGCGCCGCTACTGAGCGCTGTAGCGCCTGGTCAAAGTCTCCACCACGCGTGGCGGAAACAGGCCGCCCCCCAATTCGGTGAGCATGCGTTTGCGATCAGCAGCGGGCAGCTTGTCGAGTTCCTCCGCCAGGCTGGCAGCAAGTTCGTCCTGCTCCAGTGGCGACAGCGCACGCATCTCATCGCGCGCCTCGCGAAACTGGGACAGCATCGGTTTCATCATGCCCATGGCCATGCCCATGGCTGGCGCTGATTGCGGCAGCAGCAGCAGGCATTCCTTCAGTTCGGTACTCATGGCCGCTGACAGCAGCCCGATCTCGCTCATCTCGTCGATGGTGGCGATGGTTTCCATTGGTGACAGTGGCGCGCCCATCTGCCGCTGCAGCTCTGCGATGTTTGCCGACTGCTCGGCGTCAAGCCCGCCGCCGGGCATCATGCCGGCCAGCATGCCCTTCATCTGCGCGGCCATGTCGGGCGGCAGACCGCTCATGCTGCTCATGCCGCCCATGCCCGGCATTCCTGCCATTCCTGTCATTCCCGTCATGCCTGAGCCAGTCAACGTTCCGGGCACCGCAGGCATTGCCGGCATGCCACCCACGCCCGCAGCGCCAGGCAAGCCGCGCAACGCGCCCAGTCCACCACCCTTGACGCTTCCGAACGAGTTGATTGCATTCGCCAGCGCCGTGCCTTTGCAGCCCATGCCGCTCAGGCTGTTCATCAGCATGCTTTTGGCCGTCGTCATGACCATGTCCTGTAGCAATTGTTTGCCGAGCAGCGCGAGCACCGGTGCAATAGCCTGGCCAGGCGTTGCCACCAGCGCCAGAGTGACAGCCGCCGTGGTCAGCGCGGCGCGGACAGTTGGGGTTCTCATCCGGTCAGTATGGAAGCCGTTGGCGGATGCGTCAAGGCAGCGCCGCTATGTACCGCCCTCCCTCTCAAATCCGGTGGCCAAAGTACAGCAATCGGGAATTTATCGGAAATAACCGACACCACGGCATTTTTCGCAGTGCTACCTTTGCACCATGATCGCCAGCACCTCTCATCCCCTTGCCAGCAAGGCACTCAAAATCTGGAACATCACAGAAAGGGGTAAGGGCGCAAAACCCCAACCTGATCCCACGCCATGATCACCACCTTGCAGGACTGCCGCGCCCGCGATGCGCAGGACCCGTTGCGCGAACTTCGCAAGCAATTTGATTTGCCCAAAGGCGTGATCTATCTCGACGGTAACTCTCTGGGCGCGCTGCCCAAGAGCACAGCAGCACGGGTGGCAGAGGCGGTCATGAAAGACTGGGGCCAGGGACTGATCCGCGCATGGAACAGCGCCGGCTGGGTTGATTTGCCGCAGCGCCTCGGCGACAAGATTGCGCGGCTGATCGGCGCGGCGCCGGGTGAGGTCGTGGCGGCTGACAGCACGACGATCAACCTTTACAAGGTGCTGAGCGCCGCGCTCAACATCGCCACTGCGGACGCACCCGAGCGCAAGGTGGTGGTGAGCGAGCGCAGCAACTTTCCGACTGATCTGTATATCGCCGAAGCGCTTTGCCGTGAGCGTGATCTGCAACTGCAATTGGTCGAACCCGGCGACATCACGGCAGCGCTGACACCCGATGCTGCCGTGCTGATGCTCACGCACGTCAACTACCGGACGGGCGCCATGCACGACATGAAGGCAATCACCACCGCTGCGCACGCGGCCGGCGTGCTGACCGTGTGGGACCTGGCCCACAGCGCAGGCGCGGTGCCGGTCGATCTGCATGCTGCGCAAGCTGATTTCGCGGTGGGCTGCGGCTACAAATACCTCAACGGTGGCCCGGGCGCACCTGCCTTTGTCTGGGTCAACCCGAAACATGCC
>JANPFZ010000323.1:0-3320 GCA_031423655.1 Polaromonas sp. | reverse complement strand
ATTGAGACCGTAGGAGACGACGTGAAACCACTTGCCGCTGATGTTCAGCGGCATGCCGTGCGTCAAATGCCCGCCTTCTGCCAGGCTCATGCCCATGATGGTGTCGCCGGGCTTTAAAAAGGCGAGGAACACGGCTTCGTTAGCCGACGCGCCGCAATGCGGTTGCACGTTGGCCGCGTCGGCGCCAAATATCTGCTTGACGCGGTCGATGGCCAGTTGCTCAGCCACATCAACATGCTCGCAGCCGCCGTAATAACGCTTGCCCGGGTAACCTTCGGCATATTTATTCGTGAGCTGCGAGCCCTGCGCGGCCATCACGGCGGGGGAGGCGTAGTTTTCGCTGGCGATCAGCTCGATGTGCTGCTCTTGGCGGGCGTTCTCAGCCTGGATGGCAGCAAAAAGCTCGGGGTCGGTCTGTTCGACCAGGATATTGCGGTGGTACATGTTTGGCAGTCCTTCAAAAGACTTGAATCCCCGTTGCCGAAACTGAACCGAACTGGCGGTTTCAGCAGATCAAGGGCTGCCCAGGCGAACGGCCGAACGCTGGTGGCCCGACGGCCCTAGCGGTGCGCTTCCCAGTGGTGTCCCACGTCGGTCTGGTGAGTCGGCCAGAAGCCAACTTTTTCGCCAAACCTATCGCCAGTCGCGCACCGGGCAAGTGTAGCCGAGCAGCGCCGAAACCTGGACCGCAGGGCTCAGGACTGGTCGAGTGTGGCGACCTGGTCGGGTGCCTTATCGGTACCGGTCGCGGGTGGGGTCCGTTTTGTGGGCGCTTGCGTGGGCGATGTCGGCGACACAACCAGACGCGGCGCGGTGGTTGCGGGCTTTTGTCCACCCATCACGGCCGTCAGGCGGGCATGCTCGGCCATGACTTTGCTGGCGTAGCCTCCGTCGTCTGCCAGGTTGGCTGCGCCTACGTAATGCTTGAGCCCGCCTTCGATCGAGCCGGCCCGCGTGATGCATTCCTGCAGCACCTTCACGCCCACACGCAGATTGGTAACTGGATCAAACGCAGCAAAACCGCCACCGAAGTTCTGGTATTTGTCGCTGTGTATCTTTGTCATGACCTGCATCAAGCCCTGAGCGCCGACGGGGCTTTGCGCGAACGGGTTGAAGCCGGACTCGATCGCCATGATGGCGAGAATCAGGTTGGGATCAAGCTTGGCTTTCTGGCCGATCTCGAACGCTTGCGCCACCAGAACGCTGAGGGGTTCAGGGGCCACGCCGTACTTTTTGCTCAGCCAGTAGGCCACTGCAGCCTGGCGGCTAGGCAGTTCCTTCGGGTTGGCGGCGGTAGCGCGCTCAACCGCTGTCAACTCAACGACATCCGCTTCTTCTTCGACCACAGGGCCTGCCGCGGCTTCCTGGCGCTCTTGCAGCCAGCTCATCAGCTCCAACTCGCCTGACTGGCGCAGGTCAGGACGCGCGAAGAGAGTGATGCCTGCAAACACGACCACCAGGCCAAGAATGGCAAAGCCGCTGTGGGTGATGTCAAAAAAACCCTGGGCAATGTCATCTGCGACGCAGGCGGCACTTCGGCGTACAGCCTCAAGTTGTGATTTGAGCCTGAACTCAAAGCCGGTTATGTCTAGCGTTGTCATAGTTTCCTTCTTCGTTCCGGCTGGTCTGTCCTCCGTGCGTGGGGGGCAGAGCAACCTGATTGGGCGGCCCTCAAACCAGGGCTGGCCTCGTCATGAAGACCCGAGATCACCTTGCCGTCAAAGAAAAGACGCCTTAGAAGGTGGTCAGGAGTTCGGGTTGTCCCTTGCTTTTGGGCAACTTTGCGGATTCTAGGGGTCGTCTTAATAACCTGTCAATCATAAAAAAACAGTTTGATATTTATAAAACTCATTAAAAAATTGTATCCAAAAGCCAATCCGGCAAAAACTCCAGCGTTTTCATACGCTTGAAGACCTCTTGTGAGGCATCGCCCTAACTCGTCTTAACTTTTGTAAAAAACCCCCTGAACTGTGTCTGCAGCGTGAAAAATCTCACGTTTCGGTCATGTTGCGGGCAAGCGCAATCACAGGCCCGGCTGTGATTGAAAACATTGTGTTGTCGATTTCGGGTAGTAGGCGTAACGTCATTTTGTCTGTTCATTCAGGCGCTCATCAGGTAACCAACCCTGGTAAATCTGGAAGCAATCACTTGCTTTCACCGCACTGTGAGACGGTAACTCTCTCCTTTGCGAACCCCCGACGGCATGGATATGAACGTCCGCCGTCAGCCCCGACCAACTTGTTTGGCCGGGGTTTTTGCTTTTCGCTGCGCAAATTTCATCGCACCACTTGCATTCAAGACATTGACCTTTTGCGTTGATCAATGAAAATTTGCCGCTTATGCCTATGAGTGAACCCGCCGCCAGCGCAGCCGAATCAACTGTTTCTATCCCTTCCACAAAGTCTTCCACAACCGACCGCTACTCAATTTGGCGCATCTGCCTGTTGCGTGCCGCCTGGCTGGTTGCCACGCTGCTGCTGATCTGGGCGCTGGCCTGGCTGGCGGTGCCGCCGCTGCTCAAATTCCAGGCAGAAAAAATTGCGTCTGAAACGCTCGGCCGCCCAGTCACGATAGGCGCCGTCAACTTCAAGCCGTGGTCGCTCGAACTCACCGTCAGTGACCTGACCATCGCCAAACGGGCCTCCGAGCCCCCAGGCGTGCCCCAGATCAGCATCAAGCGTATCTATATAGATGCAGAGATGGAATCCCTGCTGCGCTTGGCCCCGGTGGCCGACGCGATTCGGATCGACGAGCCGGTGTTGTCGCTGACGCACCTGGGCGACGGGCACTTTGACATCGACGACATCATCGAGCGCTTGAGAAGGCCCGCCGACCAACCGACCGCCGAGCCGCTGCAGTTCGCGCTGTACAACCTGCGCCTCACGGGCGGACAGCTTGATTTCACCGACCAATCAGTGCAAAAAACGCATGAGCTGCACGAGCTGAACGTCTCGGTCCCTTTTTTAAGCAACCTGCAGTCCCAACGCGAAATCAAAACATCGCCCCGGCTGGCCTTCAAACTGGGCGGCAGCAGCTTTGACACCGCCGCCGAAGCTACGCCGTTTGCCGAGACGCGCAAGACCGACGCAAGCATCAAGCTCAGTGATTTCGACCTAAAGCCGTATCTGGCTTACCTGCCGGCCCGCCTGCCGTTTCGCCTGCAGGGCGCGCTGCTCAATGCCGACTTGAAGGTCGCCTTCGAGCAAACGCCGGCCACCGTGGTGAAGATTTCTGGCACCGTGACGGCCAGCCAGGTGCGCCTGCTGGAAGCGGCGACGGCGGCCGGGCCCCCCGCATCGGACTTGCTGACCTTTGATCGC
>JANPFZ010000322.1:0-28557 GCA_031423655.1 Polaromonas sp. | reverse complement strand
TCAGTACACGCTCAAAAGCGACAGTGCCAAAGACTTGTCGCTGTGGGCGACGCGGCTGGCAGAGCAGATGCAGCGGCAAGACGTGCTGACCGACGTGGACACCGACCAGCAGGAAAACGGCGTCGAGACCATGGTGACGGTAGACAAGGACAGCGCATCACGATTGGGCATCAGTGCGCGCGACATCGACAACGCGCTCTACAACGCCTTCGGCCAGCGCCAGGTCGCCACCATCTATGCCGACCAGAACCAGTACCGGGTCATCATGGAAGTGGCGCCGAGATTCATCCAGAGCCCGGAGTCGCTGAAGGATATTTATGTGCCGGCGAAAGGCGCGGGCAGCATCACATCAAGCTTGTCGAATTTAACAACCAATACAGTTAGCAGCGCACCCGCGCTACCCGCGAACCCCGCTCTGCGTGATCCTTCGTCGGGTCAGGTGCTCTCATCCGCGCCGACGACGATGGTGCCGCTGTCGGCAATTGCCAAGTTCAGCGAAAACCCGAAAGCCGCATCGGTCAGCCACGAAGACGGTGAGCTCTCGACCACCGTGTCGTTCAATCTGGCCGAAGGCCGCACGCTCAGTGATGGCCAGGCGGCAGTGAAGCAGGCGGAAGCCGAGATCGGCCTGCCGAACAATGTGCGCGGCAGTTTTGCCGGCTCTGCGCGTGACGCACAGGAGTCGCAGAACCAGCAGCCGCTGCTGATTCTTGCCGCACTGGTGGTGATCTACATCGTGCTGGGCATTTTGTATGAAAGCCTGATTCATCCGATTACCGTGCTGTCTACGTTGCCCTCTGCGGGCGTGGGCGCGGTACTGGCGCTGCTGCTGTTCAAGATGGACTTTTCCATCATTGCGCTGATCGGCGTTTTTCTGCTGATCGGCATTGTGAAGAAAAATGCGATTCTGATTATTGATTTTGCGATTGAAGCCGAACGCTCGCGCGGGCTGTCGGCGGTGGACGCGGTGCGCGAAGCCTGCCTGCTGCGCTTCCGTCCGATTCTGATGACGACGCTGGCGGCGATTCTGGGCGCACTGCCGCTGGCGATTGGCTTTGGCGAAGGTGCCGAGTTGCGCCGCCCTCTGGGTGTGTCAATCATTGGCGGGCTGATTGCCAGCCAGCTGCTCACGCTGCTGACCACGCCGGTGGTGTATGTGCTGCTCGACAAACTGCGCCGGAGAGGGACGTCCGAGCGGCAGCTTGGTCGCCACGCGGATGATGACTCTGGCCAGCCGCCGGCAGGCAGCGATCTGCTGCACGCATGACGGCAAGAACTGCAAGGACACACGCCATGCGCCGACTTATCCCTTTTTCTGTCGTGGCCGCCGCCGCACTGGCGCTGATCTCCGGTTGCGCGGTGGGCCCGAATTATCAGCGCCCGACTAGCGTCGATGTCAGCGGCTACAAAGAGGCCGAAGGCTGGGTGCCTGCCGCGCCCGCCGATGCACTGGATCGCGGTCCGTGGTGGCTGCTGTTCGGCGACCCACTGCTTGATGAGCTGCAGTCGCGCGTGGAGGTGTCGAATCAGAATGTGGCGATTGCTGTGGCCGCTTACGCGCAGGCGCGTGCGCTGGTACGCGAACAGCGCGCGTCACTGTTTCCAGTGGTCTCGCTTGACGCAGGCGCCAGTCGCTCGGGCAGCGGCAGCAGCAGCCGCGCTGCCACCTTGAGTCCCGGCGGGCGCGTTGGCAACAACTACCAGCTCAGCATAGGCGGCAGCTGGGAGCCCGATGTCTGGGGTCGTCTCGGGCGCGCTGCCCAAGGCGCCAACGCCGGCGCGCAGGCCAGTGCCGCAGACCTGGCATCGGCCCTGCTGTCTTCCCGGGGCGAGCTGGCAGTCAATTACTTTTCATTGCGCCAGACCGATGCGCAAAAAGCGCTGCTGGAGGTCACCCTCACCGGCTACCAGCGCACCCTGGAAATTGCGCAAAACCGCTACACCGCCGGCATTGCCGCCAAAACCGACGTGCTGCAGGCGCAGTCGCAGCTGGCCAGCGCCCGAGCAGAAGACGCCGGCCTGATGCGCACGCGCGCCCAGCTGGAGCACGCGATTGCCGTACTGGTGGGCCATGCGCCTGGAAACTTCGCCATTACCCCGCAGGCCTACTCGGCGTGGAAGCCGGTGGTGCCTGAGGTACCGGTCGGTCTGCCATCGACCCTGCTGCAACGCCGGCCTGACATCGCTGCCGCCGAGCGCCGAGTCGCCTCGGCCAACGAGCAGATCGGCATTGCCAAAAGCGCCTGCTACCCCAGCCTGTCGCTGAACGCGTCATACGGCTTTGGCGCCAGCACCGTGGCCAATCTCTTCAATGCGTCGAACAGCGTCTGGTCGCTGGGCCTGTCGGCGGCGCAAGCGCTGTTCAATGCTGGCGCCACGGGCGCCCGCATCGACGGTGCGCAGGCCGCGCACGAGCAAGCCGTGGCGCGCTACCGGCAGACAGTACTCGTGGCGTTTGCCGACGTCGAAGACCAGCTGGCCGCCACCCGCGTGCTGCTGACCCAGCAAACGCTGCGCCGCGAAGCCTCGCTGGCGGCCGACCAGGTCGAGCAACAGGTGCTCAACCGCTACCGCAGCGGGCAGGTCAGCTTTACCGAAGTCATCACCGCACAAGCCACGGCGCTGAACGCGCGCCGCGCGCTGGTACAGGCGATGGCTGACCGGCAAACCACGGCGGTGGCGCTGATCCAGTCGCTGGGAGGCGGCTGGCAGATGGGATCGTAATCGCCCGTCGCGCCGGGATAGCTATATCTTTTATAGCTACTCACGCCCGTATGAATTGAGCTAGCCACCGATTCATTGCCGAAAATTGCAGCGAAACATGCCTCGTCGTCCCAGCGACGCGTTTGCGCGTGCTCGCCACGGCCTTACCCTTGAACTTCACGTCCACATTTGAGCCTGCGCCAAATTTTGCAATTGGCTCATTTCAATAGCATCCTGCAGACACGCGGCTCGGCCAGCTCGTCCAAAACGCACCGTCTGGCGCGATCAAGGCGGCCCGAAACGAGGAGGTGCCCCAATCGGCGGCGATGAACGGGCGGGTGCAGAGCACCGATGGTGTGGGCATAGGAAAATTGGCGTTGGTTTTCATCTGGCTTTGCATGTAAATCACCTTTTACCCCGCGAAAAATATAAATATATAGATATTAAAATAATAGCGCTCGAGCAGTCATCTGAAAGCGCCACTGCACATGCAGACTCAGGCTCTCGCCGCTGTGCAGCACACGCAAGCCAGGATTTCCCGGCAGGTGGAAGGCATCAATCGGGTGGGTGACCGGCTCAAGACAAAAAACGGACCCCTGCGGCGGGCGGTATACATGGCAAAACCCGTCCGCCAAACCCTGCTCCGCAAGAGCGGGCACGCGCAGGTGCAGCCGCAGCTGCTGTTCGGGCCAGTCGACGCAGGCCTGGCCAGACCAGCCGGTAAAGGCGTTGTCAATCAGCGTGCCCTGGGCCGCCAGGCCAACCGCCAGGTCCCCGGCGGTGGAAAGGTTTTGGGCATGCACCGTTGGTAAAAGATTTGCGCCACTCAGCCAGACGCCCTGCACGCCCGCCTGGAGCCTTGTTTGTTGACCGCGCAGAAACCAGGGGTGCAGCCCCAAACCATAGGGCAACGGGAAATCGCCCACATGGGTCACGCTTACAGACTGATCGAGCCCGCCCTCAAGCAATCGGAAGGTCTGAGTGGCTTGGTAGTCGTAGGGGTTGCCGTCAAAGCAGTGCGACTCCAGCGTCATCACCAGCGTATCGTCAGAAGGTTGGGTGATAGCCCAGGGTTGCAGCCAGCCGTCACCATGAATGGGGTAAGGCTCGCCTGCGCGGTTGGGTGCCACGGGGTGAAATCGCCCGTCGTGCGCGAAGCCGCCGCCGCTGATGCGGTTGGACCATGGCAGCATGGCAAACGAGGCCGGCGAGCCCGGCTCTGCGCTGCCGCCGTCCCAAGGCCGCCACACATCGAGCAGGGTCTGCTCGTGCTCCAGTTGCCACGCGGCCACGCCGCCGCCCAGGCTGGGCACCAGACCCAGGCGCTGGCCCGCATGCCGGAGCCAGACGATGGCGTGTTCCGAAGTCACGGGAAGGATGCCTGAGAACAAGGGCAGCGTGCGCTGGACGTACTCACAAGGTATCACCCGGCGAATGCTGTCGCGGGCAGGCCGGGGCTGTCAATCTCGACACAAAACAAGCTGCCGGCCAGTGGCTCGGCGGCGAGCTGCCCGGCATCCAGGCCGATGCAGGCGCTGCTGATGAACAGGGTCTTGAGATCAGCCCCGCCAAACGCGCAGTTGGTGATGTGGCGGGTCGGCAAGGTGACGCGCGCCAACTCAGCGCCGCTCACCGGGTGGTGGCAGCTGACGCAGGCGGCACCCCAGCGGGCGATCCACAGGCGTCCAGCGGCATCGGTGGTCATACCGTCGGGGAAGCCTTCGCCCGGGCCGAATTCGCGCCAGATCCGTTGGCGGCTGAGTGTGCCATCGGCCGGATCGAAATCAAAAGCGTGGGTACGCGACTGCAGCGTGTCGTTGAAATACATGGTGCCGCCGTCCAGCGACCAGGCCGGGCCATTGGTCACGGCGTAGCCATCGCTCATCCGGGTGCACTGGCCATCGGGCGAGAAGCGGTAGAGCGCCCCGGTCGGCGCCTGGCAGGCAAAGTCCATCGTTCCGCTCCAGAACCGGCCTTGGGTATCGCACTTGCCATCGTTGAAACGATTGCCGATGCGTTCGGGCTCGGGCTGGTTCAGGCGCTGCAGAGCGCCCGTTTGCGGATTAAAGAAAGCGAAGCCTTTGCGCAGGGTGATGAGCAGCTCTGGCGCGGCGGCACGTTCGGCCACGGCGGAAACTTCCTCGGCAAACGACCAGCTGTCTCGCGCCTGGCTGGCCGGGTGGTAGCGGTGCAGCTGGCAGTTAAGAATGTCCACCCAATAGAGCGCCTGGTGTCGTACCGACCACAGCGTGCCCTCGCCCAGCGCCGCCCCAGCGGCCCAGATGCAGCGCGGCGTGCCCAAAATTTGGGGCGTGGGGAAGTTCGTATCGAGGTTGAACATGCCGTTCAATGCGAATCGCGCGGCACCAGCGCACCGCTGCCGCCCACCAAAAAGTCCAGATCGGCCCCCAGGTGCGCTTGCTGCACATGCTCGACATACAGTTTCTGGTAGCCGCGATTGGGGTGTACTGGCGGCTTCCAGTTGACGCGGCGACGAGCCAGCTCTTCATCAGACACTTCAAGATGCAGCCTTCGACCCGCCACATCGAGCTCAATCATGTCGCCGTTTTGAACCAGCGCCAGCGGTCCGCCGGCAGCGGCTTCGGGGGAAGTGTGCAGCACCACGGTGCCATAGGCGGTGCCGCTCATGCGGCCGTCCGAGATACGCACCATGTCGGTAATGCCTTTTTGCAGCACTTTCGGCGGCAACGGCATATTGCCCACCTCGGCCATGCCGGGGTAGCCTTTGGGGCCGCAGTTTTTGAGCACCATGATGCAATGCTCGTCAATATCGAGCGTATCGTCGTCAATGCGGGCGTGGAAGTCTTCAATGTTTTCAAACACCACGGCACGGCCCCGGTGCTGCAGCAAATGCGCCGACGCGGCAGACGGTTTGATCACCGCGCCATCAGGGGCCAGGTTGCCGCGCACCACGGCGATGCCCGCATCTTTCATGAAGGGCTCCTCCGGCGTCTTTATCACGTCGCGGTTGTAGCAAGGGGCTTTTTCAATGTTCTCACCGAGCGTTTTTCCATTGGCGGTGATGGCGCCAAGATGCAGCATGGGCCTGATTTCGCGAAGGATGGCGGGCAGGCCACCGGCGTAATAAAAATCCTCCATCAAGTACTTGCCCGAGGGCTGCAGGTTAAGCAGGCAAGGCACCTCGGCGCCCAGACGGTCCCAGTCGTCCAGGTCCAGCTTCACGTCCATGCGCCCCGCGATGGCAATCAAGTGAATCACTGCATTGGTAGAGCCGCCAATGGCTGCGTTGGTGCGGATGGCATTTTCAAACGCTTCGCGGGTCAAAATCTGCGACATGCGCAGGTCTTCTTTGACCATTTCGACAATGCGCCGCCCGCTCATTTGCGCGAGGCGATTGCGGCGCGTGTCGGCTGCTGGAATGGCGGCATTCTCAGGCAGCGACATGCCCAGCGCTTCAACCATGCTGGCCATGGTGCTGGCGGTTCCCATGGTCATGCAGCTGCCTTTGGAGCGGTGCATGCAAGACTCGGCAGCCGTGAAATCCTCTTGTGTCATTTCACCGGCACGTACCATCTCGCTCATCTGCCACACGCCAGTGCCCGAACCGATGTCCTTGCCGCGAAACTTGCCGTTCAGCATGGGGCCGCCAGACAGGCCAATGGTCGGCAGGTCGCAGCTGGCCGCGCCCATCATCAAAGCCGGGGTGGTTTTGTCGCAGCCCATTAGCAGCACCACGCCGTCAATGGGGTTGCCGCGAATCGACTCTTCCACGTCCATGCTGGCGAGGTTACGAAACAACATGGCGGTAGGGCGCAGCTGGGTTTCGCCTAGCGACATGACCGGAAACTCAAGCGGAAAACCACCGGCCTCATACACGCCACGCTTGACGAATTCAGCCAATTCGCGAAAGTGCCCGTTGCAGGGCGTGAGTTCGCTCCAGGTGTTGCAAATGCCAATGACCGGTCTACCATCCAGCTCATCATGGGGGTAACCCTGATTCTTGATCCAGCTGCGGTGTACAAAACCATCGCGGTCGTCCCTGCCGAACCAGGCTTGACTGCGGCGAAAGGGGTGTTTTTTGGCGTCCATGGCTCAGAGGTCTTTCATGATGGGTCGGCGAACAAGGGCTTGACAAAACGCATCGTAGCAAGGCACAGTGATATTTAAAAATAGTTAAATTCGCAAAAGCCATATATAAATTGCAATATCAATAGGATTTTTAATGTCTTCTTCTGTATCCTCGCTGGCGCTATTCCCCAGCCTGCGCGGCCAGCGCGTCTTTGTCACTGGCGGCGGAACCGGCATCGGCGCTGCCATCGTGGCGGCGTTTGCCGAACAGGGCGCTCTAGTCGCTTTCGTCGATGTTGCCGAGGCAGAAAGTGCCGCTTTGGCGCTGCAACTGTCCGCCAGCGGCTGCCCTGCCCCCTGGTGGCGTGCGTGTGACGTGCGGGACGTGGCGGCCTTGCAGGGTGCCATTGAAGCGGCCACAGATGAGCTCGGGGATTTTTCGACCTTGGTGAATAACGTGGCGCGGGATGACCGCCATACCATCGAGTCAGTCACACCCGAGTATTGGGACGAGCGGATGGCGGTCAACCAGCGCCCCGCATTTTTCGCCATTCAGGCTGTTGTGCCTGGCATGCGGCGCCTAGGCTGCGGCTCGATCATCAACCTGGGCTCCACCGGCTGGCAGAGCAAGGCCAGCGAATACCCGTGTTATGCCATCGCCAAGTCTTCGGTCAATGGACTGACTCGGGGCTTGGCGGGTAGCCTGGGGCCACACCGCATTCGCGTGAACACGGTGTCGCCAGGCTGGGTGATGACCGAGCGCCAGATCAAGCTCTGGCTTGACGCTGAAGGCGAAAAAGCCATCAAGCGCAACCAGTGCCTGCCCGACAAGTTGCAGCCGTCGGATGTGGCGCGCATGGTGCTCTTTCTTGCATCGGACGACGCGGCCATGTGCACTGCGCAGGAGTTCAAGGTTGATGCCGGCTGGACCTGAGCGCAACAGTCAAGGCGAGGCGTCATCTGCAGTCGTATCGAGCTGCTTGCCGTAGATCGTTATTGCCGAGGTCTTAAGCGCGCGCAGCATCACCTTGGCGGCTGGTGACAAAAGCCGGTCACGGCGTGTGATGATGCCAAAAGCGCCCATCTGGCAAGCCAGTGCCATGGGCAACAAAGCCAGCAGGCCATGGTCCGCGTAGTAGCGCGCAACGTCGGTGGCGACCACGCTGATCATGTCGCTCTGCTGGAGCATTTTGGTGGTGAACATCAACGAGGCGGTTTCAATGATGTTGGTGGGCGCCTTCAGCCCTTCCTCCTGAAACATCAAGTCAAACCGATGCCGCAAAACGCTGCCGGTGGGGGGCACTATCCAGCCTGAATCCACGACATCTCGCAAGGAAGGGGCGGGGCCGCTGAATAAGGGGTGGCCTGGGCGGGCAACAGCGCAAACCGGTTCGTCCGTGAGCATTTCGTAGCGCAAGTCGGTTTTGTCATGCCGGGCAAACAGGCGCGCTACGAGGATGTCGAGCGCGCCCTGATTCAAACGCTCAATAAGCACATCGCTGGGCTCGATTTGCAAAGCGATCTGCAGGTTGGGGTGTTCCCGCTTCACCATGGCAACCGTAGGCGGCAATAGTGCGAGTCCCGGCGCTGTAATAGCGCCCACACTCACGTGGCCAAATTGGCCGTTCTTGGCGGCTTCGAGCTCATCATGCGCCTGGTTCAGGCTGGTAAGTGCAGCGCGCGCATGACGGATCATGGTGTCCCCGTACCAATTAGGGCGCATGCCGCGTGGTAACCGGTCAAAAAGGGAAACTTGCAACACAGCTTCCAAATCCTTGAGCAGTTTTGAAGCGGCGGGTTGCGTCATGTGAAGGACTTCTGCGGCCCGATGGATGCTGCCCTCTTCGGCAAGTGCCACCAATAACAGGAGTTGCCGAGTTTTGAGTCTGGTGCGGACAACCCATTGCATGTCATACGTCATTTAGGGTTTTTACCAATTTTAATTAAAGAATCACAAATCAAATAAACAGTATTGGAAAATTATCAATCAAAGCCATATCATCATGCGTCTGCGCCAAAAAGGCAAAGAAAGCTGATCCAACCTACACCAATTAAAGGAGACAGGAAATGCAAGCACGTAGAACAACGCTCAAGGTGATAGCCGCTGGCTTGACGCTGGGTTTTTCCCTAGCTATGCCCGCTGCCCAGGCGCAAGACAAAGGCACGGTTGGCGTTGCCATGCCCACCAAAACCTCGACGCGCTGGGTCAGCGACGGCAACAGCATGGTGACGGCGCTGGCCGCCAAAGGCTACAAAACTGATTTGCAATATGCCGACGACGACATTCCCAATCAATTGGCACAAATCGAGAACATGATTACCAAGGGCGTGAAAGTGCTTGTGATTGCAGCGATTGATGGCAGCACACTTTCCAATGCCCTGCAAAAAGCAGCCGACAAGGGCGTCAAGGTAGTGGCCTATGACCGCCTGATTGTGGGTAGTAAAAATGTGGACTACTACGCCACCTTTGATAACTTCCAGGTCGGTGTGCTGCAGGCGCAATCCCTGGAAAAAGCCCTGGGCCTGAAAGAAGGCAAAGGCCCGTTCAACATCGAGCTCTTCGGCGGCTCGGCTGACGACAACAACGCTTTCTTCTTCTATGACGGTGCCATGTCCGTGCTGCAGCCCTACATCGACAAGGGCAAACTCGTCGTGCAAAGCAAGCAAATCGGCATGAACAAGGTCTCCACCCTGCGCTGGGACGGAGCGGTGGCCCAGGCCCGAATGGACAATCTTCTGAGCGCCTACTATGGCAAAGCCCGGGTAGATGCGGTGTTGTCGCCTTATGACGGCTTGAGCATCGGTATTTTGTCGTCGCTCAAAGGCGTGGGCTACGGTAGCGCCACCCAGCCTTACCCTTATGTGAGTGGCCAAGACGCGGAAGTGCCGTCGGTCAAATCGATCATTCGCAAAGAGCAGTATTCCACCGTTTTCAAGGACACCCGTGAACTGGCCAAGGTCACGGCCGGCATGGTGGATGCCATGTTGAGCGGTAAGACGGTTGAGGTCAATGACACCAAAACCTACAACAACAAGGTCAAGGTCGTTCCCTCTTATCTATTGAAACCGGTCAGCGTGGACTTGTCCAACTACAAGCAGGTCCTGATCGGCAGCGCTTATATTAAGGAAGAGCAGCTGAAATAATCGCTTAGGCGGATGCAAAAGGCCCTTTGCCAAAATGCACAGGGCCTTTTTACATCGTGCGAATGGTTTTAAAGACGACAGGTTGAGGCAATATGTCAGATCCCATTCTTGAAATGCGTGGAATGAAAAAATCCTTCCACGGTGTGAAGGCGCTGAGTGATGTCAACCTGACCGTACAGGTCGGCCAGATCCATGCCATCGTGGGTGAAAACGGTGCCGGCAAATCCACCCTGATGAAGGTTCTGAGCGGTGTCTACCCTTATGGTGACTATGAAGGTGAGATCAAATTTCTCGGACAAGAGTGTCGATTCAAGGGCATCTCCGACAGTGAGAAGAAAGGCATCATCATCATTCACCAGGAACTGGCGCTTGTCCCGTTGTTGTCGATCGCCGAGAATATTTTTCTTGGCAATGAGCAGGCGCGCCATGGCGTGATCGACTGGAATACGTCGTTCTTAAAAACGCAGGTCTTGCTCAAAAAAGTGGGTTTGAGAGAATCGCCCAGCGCCCTGATCACCAACCTGGGAGTCGGAAAACAGCAGCTGATTGAAATTGCCAAGGCGTTGTCCAAAGAAGTCAAACTCCTGATACTGGACGAGCCGACCGCCAGCCTGAACGAAACTGACAGTGATGCTCTACTTGAATTGCTGCTGGACCTCAAGCGCCAGGGCATCGCCTGTATTTTGATCTCGCACAAGCTCAATGAAATTTCCAAAGTGGCAGATGCCATCACCGTGCTGCGCGATGGCGCGACCGTTGCCACGCTCGACTGCACGCAAGAGGCCATCAGCGAGGACCGCATCATTCAATACATGGTGGGTCGTGAAATGGCTGACCGCTACCCCAAGCGCACACCTAATATTGGCGAGGAGGTGTTTGAAGTCAAAAACTGGCAAGTCCACCATGAGGTGCATGCGCATCGCCAGGTCATCAAGAGCGTCAACTTACACGTCAAACGTGGAGAGATTGTCGGTATTGCCGGGCTCATGGGTGCGGGCCGCACTGAACTGGCAATGAGCATCTTCGGGCGCAGCTATGGCCAGGGGATCAGTGGTCAAGTTTTTCTGCATGGCAAAGAGATTGACACAAGTGACGTCCAAAAAGCGATTGACCATGGCATTGCCTATGTGACCGAAGACCGAAAGGGTTACGGCCTGGTCCTCGACGAAACTATTTCCTGGAACACTACCTTGGCCAACCTCAAGGCCGTATCCAACTACCAGGTGATCGACGAAGGCCGCGAATTCAAAGTGGCGGAAGGCTACCGGCGAAAACTCAAGATCCGTAGCCCGGACGTGTTTGCACGCACCGTCAACCTGTCGGGCGGCAACCAGCAAAAAGTCGTGCTCAGCAAATGGCTGTTCTCGAACCCGGAAGTGCTCATCCTGGACGAACCCACACGCGGCATAGATGTGGGTGCCAAATATGAGATTTACACCATCATCGCGCAGCTGGCAAGTGAGGGCAAATGCGTGCTCATGATCTCGTCTGAAATGCCCGAACTGCTGGGCATGTGTGACCGCATTTGCGTGCTGAACGAGGGCACCTTTGTGGCCGAGTTTTCGGCGGCCGAAGCAACTCAAGAAAAAATTATGCGATCTATCGTGACCTCAGGAGTGCATTGACATGGCAACGACAAATTCCGCTACAAGCCCCAGCACAAAGCCTCAACGCCCTGACGGCGCATCGGGTTTTCTGAAAAACAACCTGCGCGAATACGGCCTGTTGATCTCGCTGGTCGCCATCATGGTTTTTTTTCAGGTGATGACCAACGGCACGCTGTTTCAACCCCTGAACCTGACCAACCTGATTCTTCAAAACAGCTACATCATCGTCATGGCGCTGGGCATGCTGCTGGTGATTGTGGCCGGTCACATCGACCTCTCGGTGGGTTCGGTGAGTGGTTTTATTGGCGCGGTTGCGGCCGTGCTGATGGTCGAATATAAGTTGAATTTTGTCCCCGCCACCATCATTTGCCTGGCTCTTGGCGGCGTTATCGGTGCTGCGCAAGGCTATTGGGTCGCGTTCTACAAAATACCTTCTTTCATCGTGACGCTGGCCGGTATGCTGGTCTTCAAAGGGCTGGCACTGGCGGTGTTGCAAGGCTCGTCCGTGGGCCCGTTCCCGAATGAATTCCAACTGCTGAGCACCGGCTTCATTCCGGATCCGTTTGCGGGGGAGAGTCTGCGCATCATGTCGCTGATTGCTGGCCTGCTGATGGCGCTGGTGCTGCTCTACGTTAAGGTGCGTGGCCGCGCAGACCGGGTCAAGCACGGCATGGATAACGAGCCGTATGTCTTCTTTATCCTGAAAAATCTGGTCTTTACCGCCATGATTGCCGCGTTCAGCTACCTTCTTGCGTCCTACAGGGGCTTGCCTAATGTGCTGATTGTGATGCTGCTGTTGATGCTGGTCTACGACTTTGTGACCTCCAAGACCACCATCGGCAGGCGCATCTACGCGCTGGGCGGCAACGAGAAAGCGGCCCGGTTGTCCGGCATCAAGACCGAACGTTTGACCTTTTATACCTTCATCAACATGGGAGTGCTGGCGGCGTTGGCGGGTTTGATTTTTGCTGCACGTTTGAACACGGCCACGCCGAAAGCGGGTCTGGGCTTTGAGCTGGATGTGATTGCCGCCTGCTTCATCGGTGGTGCCTCAGCATCCGGCGGCGTTGGCAAAGTGCTAGGCGCGGTGATTGGTGCGTTCATCATGGGCGTGATGAACAACGGCATGTCCATCATGGGGATTGGTATTGACTACCAACAAGTCATTAAAGGGCTGGTCTTGCTGGCTGCCGTTTGCATTGACGTGTACAACAAGAACAAGACGAATTGATCATGACGAGTGCTTCAACGCCTTTTCATAACGCCACAACCGCGCGCTTCAAAGGCGTTTTTCCCGTCGTTCCGACCACCTTCACCGAATCGGGTGAGCTTGACCTTGCCAGCCAAAAGCGATGCGTCGACTTCATGATCGACGCTGGCTCCAACGGCTTGTGTATTCTGGCCAATTTCTCGGAACAGTTTGTGCTGTCCGACGCTGAGCGTGACGTCTTGACCACCACGATTCTTGAGCACGTCAAAGGGCGTGTGCCCGTGATCGTGACCACCACCCACTTCAGCACGCAAATCTGCGCTCAGCGTAGCCAGCGCGCTCAGCAGGCGGGTGCCGCCATGGTGATGGTCATGCCGCCCTACCACGGAGCCACCATTCGGGTGCCCGAGAACAAGACCGTTGAATTTTTTAGCCGTCTGTCTGACGTGATTGGTATTCCTATCATGATCCAGGACGCGCCTGTCAGTGGTACCACGTTGTCAGCTGCCTTGCTGGCGCGGATGGCCAAAGAAATCGAACAGGTGTCGTACTTCAAGATCGAAACCCCTGGCGCGGCCTTCAAGTTGCGTGAGTTGATCCACTTGGGCGGCGATGCAGTTGAAGGCCCGTGGGACGGCGAAGAAGGCATCACCCTGATGCCGGACCTGGACGCTGGCGCGACGGGTGCCATGACAGGTGGCGCTTACCCTGACGGTATCCGCCTGATAGTCGACGCCTATGCGGCAGGTCGGCGTGACGAAGCCGCTGCTCTGTACCAGCAATGGCTGCCTTTGATCAATTACGAGAACCGGCAAAGCGGTTTGCTGGCCTGCAAATCTTTGATGAAAGAGGGCGGTGTAATTGCCTGCGAGTCCCCGCGGCACCCTTTCCCAGCACAGCATCCAGCGACCCGCGCCGGCCTCATTGAGACCGCTCGCCGCCTCGACCCGATGGTTCTGCGCTGGGGAAAGTGAAAAGCAGGATGAAATTATCATGTCATTAAATCCTGTCATTTCAATCTTGGGTCGCCGGCTGCGGCTAGCCGTCATTGGTGGTGGTCCAGGTTCGTTCATTGGGGCCATGCACCGACAGGCGGCGCGACTCGATGACCGCTATGAATTGGTGGCCACCTCACTGTCGTCCGACCCGCAAAAATCCATCGACTCGGGACTGGAGCTAGGCTTGAGCCCTGAGCGCTGTTACGCCAGTGGCATGGACCTGCTTACAGTGGAAGGCACCCGCGCCGATGGCGCAGATGTGGTGGCCATCATGACACCCAATGACAGCCATTTTGAATTTGCCATGGTGGCGCTGGCCAAAGGTTTTGACGTCATCTGCGACAAACCCATGACCAACACCGTGGACGAGGCAGAACAATTGCACCAACGGGTGCTAGATACCGGCTTGGTGTTCTGCTTGACGCACAACTACACCGGCTACCCCATGGTGCGCCAGGCCAAAGCCATGGTTGCCGATGGTCAGCTGGGCACGATCCGGCTCGTACAGGTCGAATACGTACAGGGTGGCCGCGCCAAGGCAGGCGACGGGCGGCGAAGCTGGAAAGAAGACCCGGCGCGCGGTGGCCCGTCGCTGGTGATGGGCGACATTGGCACACATGCGCACAACCTGCTTCGCTTCATCACGGGGTTGGAGGTGAGACAAGTCGCGGCCGAGGTCGGTAGCATCGTGCCCGACCGGGTGACGCATGACTTTGCGGGTGCCATGCTGCGTCTGGACAACGGCGCCAGTGGCAGTTTTTGGGTCACCCAGGCGGCGGCCGGTGTGGAAAACGGCTTGCGCATCCGTGTCAGTGGTTCGCTGGGCACTGTGGAGTGGATGCAGGAGTGCCCACAGGCGCTGACTTTCAAGCCACTGGATGCGCCTTCGCAAAACCGGACACCCAACGGCCCCGGAACGCTGCCTTTGGCCAGCCGCTCGTCGCGGATTGTGGCGGGGCACCCCGAAGGGTTTCACGAAGGATTTGCGAACCTGTACTCAGATGCTGCCGAAGCCATCGCCGCACGCAGAACAGGGCAAGCTGCAGATTCGCTGGCACTGCATTTTCCTAATTCACGCGATGGCTTTCTGGGTGTTCGGTTTGTGGATAGTGTCATTCGGTCCAGCAACAACAATGGAATTTGGACGACTTGCGAGCTGTCGTAATTGCTTGAGCGTGCTGTGGGCGGCAGGCCCGTAAGTTGCGAATGGGTTTGCGCAACGCTTACTTGTTTGTGTATCCACAGGAAAACGAGAAAATCTGGAATAGCTGGGCCAAAGAAATGACGGATTGGTGGGTTCAAACCAGGCGCGAGGTGGCGCGGCCAGATGAGCCACTGGATACGGCTCGTCCAGCCTCGTATGCAGGCCGGTGGGCTCAACTTTTGGGGCGCGGTGAATGCCTCCAGAAGCGTTGCGTCGGGTGCGCTACTGGCAAGCTCGGCAGGCTAAAGCAAAGCACGGCGTCTAGGTGCTCAGGCGGCTACGCAGCTACTGCAGTGATGTCCGGCTTTTCATGCCCCAGCGCGATGTGCCATTTACGAACAACCTGGCCGAGCAGAGGCTCAGAATGTCCAAGGTCAAGCAAAAGCTATCTTGAGACTTTCGCACGGCGCAGGGCGGCGATAGGTTCTTCACGATTAGCTCTTATCTGGCTACTATGCACAAGCAGCAGGCCTGCCTGCTTGACTGCCGCATCAGCACTTTTTAGTGCCAGGACATTCGGCCTTGATTAGCTGGCTGATCTGAGTAGCTAAAAAAAATCTGTTTCAAGCGCGTACCGTGTCGGCGACTCGCTCGGCGCAGGCCCTGGCTTGCCCGGCGTCGCGCGCCTCCACCATTACCCGCAGCAGCGGCTCGGTGCCGCTGGCGCGAATCAGGATGCGGCCGGTGTCACCCAGCTCGCCTTCCACGGCCTTGGTTTCACTTGCCAGCAGGCCGCTGGTTTTCCAGTCCTGACCCGGCTTGAGCCGCACATTGATCAATATCTGCGGAAACAGCACCACATCGCCCAGCAGCTGCGCAATGGTCTTGCCGCTGCGCACGCAGGCCTGCAGCACCTGCAACGCGCTGATAATGCCGTCGCCAGTGGTGTGCTTGTCGAGCGCCAGCAGATGGCCAGAGCCTTCCCCACCTAGCAGCCAGCCGCGTTTTTCGAGTTCTTCCAGCACATAACGGTCACCGACTTTTGCGCGCACGAACTCAACGCCCTTGCGACGAAGCGCCACTTCAACAGCCATATTGGTCATAAGCGTGCCCACTGTGCCGGGCACTTTTTCGCCACGCGCCAGCCTCTCGTCCACCATCAGGTACAACACCTCGTCGCCGTTGAAAAGCCGCCCGTCGGCATCAACAATCTGCAGCCGGTCAGCGTCGCCATCGAGGGCGATGCCGTAGTCAGCCTGGTTGGCCCGGACAGCGTTGATCAACGCTTCCGGGTGGGTGGCGCCCACTTCGTGGTTGATGTTCAGCCCGTCAGGCGTGCAGCCAATGGCAATCACCTCGGCGCCAAGTTCGTGAAAAACCTTGGGCGCAATCTGGTAGGCCGCACCGTGGGCGCCATCGACGACGATCTTCAAGCCCTTGAGTGTCAGATTGTTGGCAAAGGTGCTTTTGCAAAACTCAATGTAGCGGCCTGCTGCATCGTCGAGCCGGCGCGCCTTGCCGAGACTGGCTGAATCAGCCCACACGGGAGGCTCAACGAGCGTGGCTTCTACCTCGCGCTCCCAGTCATCGCCCAGTTTGGTGCCCTGCGCGCTGAAAAACTTGATACCGTTATCGGCGAAAGCGTTGTGACTGGCGCTGATCACCACACCCAGGCTGGCCCGCTGCGCACGCGTGAGATAGGCTACGCCAGGGGTCGGCAGCGGCCCGAGCAGCACAACATCAACGCCTGCAGAGTTGAAGCCCGATTCGAGTGCGCTTTCCAGCATGTAACCTGAAATGCGGGTGTCCTTGCCGATCAGAACTGTGGGGCGCGCCTCGGAGCGGCGCAGTACACGTCCCACCGCATGCGCCAGGCGCAAGACAAAATCCGGCGTGATCGGCGGCTGACCGACCGTACCGCGTATGCCATCAGTGCCGAAGTATTTTCTTGTCATGGTGGGGGTGCCTTGTGTCTCGTTTTTATCAAGCAGCTTACGTGATTTTACGAGCGGCGCTTCTGCACCGACCGGCTGCGTAACCGCAGATGGAGTCAGAAGTCAAGACGTGGCAGCTTCCCACACCCTGAGGGCCTGCGCCGTCTCGCGTACATCGTGTACACGCACCAGACGCGCGCCGCGCTCGACAGCCAGCAGCGCAGCCGAGACACTGGACACCAGGCGGTTGGCGTCCGTCATTGAAAAAGCACCGGTCGATGACCCAAGACCAGTCAGTGCAGCCAAAGATGATTTGCGAGACCATGCCGCCATCAGCGGATAGCCGGTCGCCAGAAACTCATGCTGGCGGGCCAGTAGCGAGAAGTTTTGCGCTACCGTTTTGCCGAAACCTATGCCCACATCAAGCACGATGCGCTGCCTGTCAACGCCCGCCGATTGAAGCGTTTCGGCAGACTGACGCAGAAATGACAGCACCTGTGGCACGATGTTGCCCTGCATCGGACTGGTCTGCATGGTCTGCGGCTCGCGGTGCATGTGCATGAGGCAGATTCCACAGCCCCCATGCCGTGCCACCACCTCGACAGCACCCGCCTGCCTGAAGGCCCACACATCATTAATGACGTCAGTGCCTAAATCGAGCACGGCCTGCATTACCGCCGGCTTATACGTATCAATGGATATCGGCACGCCCAGCGTAACGGCATGGCGAAGCACGGGCAACACGCGCGCCAGCTCTTCCTCAATCGGCACAGGCTGGGCACCAGGGCGGGTTGATTCGCCGCCGATGTCGAGCAGGTCGGCGCCTTCTGCGAGCATGTGCTCGCAACGCGCCATCGCGGCAGATACATTCTGAGCAAGTGACCAATACGCGCCACCATCGGAAAAAGAATCAGGCGTGACATTGACAATGCCCATCACGCGGGGCCGAGATAAATCGAGCCGAAAGCGGGTGGTTTGCCAGATCAAAGACATGTGATTTGTGAAACTTTTTATCGTCTGGACACAAAAAAACCGGGGACATGCCCCGGTTTTTTTAGTGGCACATCGCCTGGGCCGACTGATGCTCAGGCTACTGTCGGTGTCGGGTCTGTTGCCACCGCCGGGCTACCACCGCTGGGACCACTACCACCGTTACCGACTGAAGGGTTGCGCGGCGACCAGTCTTTCGGTGGCCTCGGCTCCTTGCCAGCAATGATGTCGTCAAGCTGCTCGCCATCTATGGTTTCCCATTCCAGCAAGGCTTTTGCCATGGCGTGAATCTTTTGCTGGTTATCTTCAATCAGGGTACGCGCCACGGTGTATTGCTGGTCGATGATGCGGCGCACTTCAGCATCAACTTTTTGAAGCGTAGCTTCGCTCATGTTGGTGGTCTTGGTGACAGAGCGACCCAGAAATACTTCGCCTTCATTTTCGGCATAAACCATCGGGCCCAACGCTTCGGTCATGCCGTAGCGGGTCACCATATCGCGGGCCAATGCGGTGGCACGTTCAAAGTCGTTGCTGGCGCCAGTGGTCATCTGGTGCATAAAAACTTCTTCGGCAATACGGCCACCAAACAGCATGCTGATCTGGCTGAGCATGTATTCGCGGTCGTAACTGTAACGGTCTTGCGCCGGCAGGCTCATGGTCACACCGAGTGCGCGGCCCCGCGGAATGATGGTGACCTTGTGTACCGGGTCGCATTTGGGCAGCATTTTTCCGAGCAGCGCGTGACCAGACTCGTGGTAGGCCGTGTTACGACGCTCTTCCTCGGGCATGACCATGCTTTTACGCTCAGGGCCCATCAAAATTTTATCTTTGGCTTTTTCGAAGTCCTGCATTTCTACGGTGCGCGCACTGCGGCGGGCAGCCATCAACGCCGCTTCGTTGCACAAGTTGGCCAGGTCAGCGCCCGACATGCCAGGGGTACCGCGGGCAATCACATTAGCGCTCACGTCCTGATTCAAAGGAATTTTGCGCATGTGAACGTTCAAAATCTGCTCGCGGCCACGAATGTCGGGCAAAGTGACGTACACCTGACGGTCAAAACGGCCAGGGCGCAACAAGGCGGCGTCCAGAATATCGGGGCGGTTGGTGGCGGCGACCACGATCACACCGACGTTGGTTTCGAAACCGTCCATCTCGACCAGCATCTGATTCAGCGTCTGTTCGCGTTCGTCGTTGCCACCGCCCAAGCCGGCACCGCGCTGGCGACCCACAGCATCAATCTCGTCGATAAAAATAATGCAGGGAGCGTTCTTCTTAGCGTTATCGAACATGTCACGCACGCGCGATGCGCCTACACCGACAAACATTTCCACAAAATCAGAACCCGAAATCGAGAAAAATGGGACTTTGGCCTCGCCAGCAATGCTCTTGGCCAGCAAGGTCTTGCCGGTGCCCGGAGGGCCAACCAATAGCAAACCGCGTGGAATACGACCGCCCAGCTTCTGGAATTTGCTCGGGTCTTTCAGGAAATCGACCACTTCCTTGACTTCTTCCTTAGCCTCATCACAGCCGGCCACGTCAGCAAAGGTTACCGGATTGGTCGATTCATCGAGCAAACGGGCTTTGGATTTACCAAAGCTAAAAGCCCCACCCTTGCCGCCACCCTGCATCTGGCGCATGAAATAAACCCAAACGCCAATCAAAAGCAGCATCGGGCCCCAGCTGACCAGCAATGTCATCAACAGAGAGCCTTCTTCGCGTGCCTTCACGTCAAACTTGACGTCATTGGCAATCAAATCACCTACCAGGCCACGATCAAGATAAGTTGCAGTTGTGCGGACTTTACGGTCGTCGGTGGTGGTTGCTGAAATTTCGGTACCACCCTGGCCTTCTGCGATGGTGGCGGTCTTGATCCGCTTGCCGCGCACTTCCTCCAGAAACTCGGAGTAGCCCAAGTAATTGGAGCCAGCGCCACCGCGCGTATCAAATTGCTTAAAGACGGTGAAAAGCACCATGGCGATGACCAGCCAGATTGCAATTTTTGAAAACCACTGATTGTTCAAGGACGACTCCGGTGAAGAAACCTAAAGCTATTCGCGCTACTGCCATACCAACTGCGATTGATTTTAGGCGTTTCAAGGCCGAAAACACGAATTGAGTGCCGTGTCCCTTGCTTTGAAGCGGCCTTTAGAGCAGTTTAGGCATTTCTGACACTTTGGAAATCGCTCAATTAGCCTTTATCGACGCTTGAGGCCCATACCTACCAAGAAGGTCTCGGACGAATTGGAACGCGACGCTTTGGGCTTCATCGGCTTGACGGTTTTAAACGTGTCCCGAAACAATTTGACCAGCTCGTCATAACCACTGCCATGAAAAAGTTTAACTACCAGCGCGCCATCGGGTTTCATCCGGTTTTGTGCGAATTCCACCGCCAGTTCGACCAGATGGGCAATCCGCGCCGCATCGGCTGATTCAATCCCAGACAGATTGGGGGCCATGTCTGAAATAACCAGATCAACTGGCACCGGGCCATTGACGGAAGCCAGCGTCTGCTCGAGTTTTTGCAACACATCGGCATCGCGAAAATCGCCCTGAATGAAAACTACGCTTTCAATCGGCTCCATTGCCAGCAAGTCCAGGGCGATGATGCGCCCGTTCAAGGCGCCCGCAGCGGCCCCGGTGGGAGACAGCTTTCTGCGGACGTACTGGCTCCAGGCACCGGGGGTGCTCCCCAGATCGACGACGCAATTCCCCGGCCTGATGAGGTTAAGAGTTTCGTCAATTTCCTTTAATTTGTAGGCAGCCCGCGCCCGGTAACCGTCCCGTTGCGCCTGCTTCACATAAGGGTCGTTAATGTGTTCGTGCAGCCACGCTTTATTGAGCTTTTTCCCTTTGATTCCCGCCCGGGCATCACTTTTCACCTCGGGCTTGACGATGGCCTTAGAGCCCATTTTGGCCCCCTGCTTGGCGGCGGGCGTGGTGGTGTCTTTCATGACGGCTATTGTCCACCGGCCGGGAGCGCCGATAATTGAGGCATGGCTCAAATACAACTTACCCCCGCCCAACGCAAAGACCGCCGCGCCGAAGCCCACCACCTCAACGCTGTCGTCATGCTTGGCTCTGACGGCTTGACTGACGCGGTTAAAAACGAAACCGATGCGGCGCTGAACGCCCATGGGCTCATCAAGGTACGCGTTCAGTCGGACGACCGCGCCAGCCGCGAGGCGATTTTTCAGACGCTGGCAAACGAGCTGAATGCCGCGCCTATTCAGCACATCGGCAAGCTCCTGGTGCTGTGGCGCCCCACACCCGAAAAAGAAAAAAAGGTCAACGAAGACCGCCTGCCCGGCCCGCGCGATGTCAAGGTGTTGAAAAATAGTTCCCGTTACGGTCAGCGCCCGGAAGTCAAAACGCTGCGCGTGCTCGGCAACCAGCGCCTGACGCCCGGCGGTACTGTCAAACGCGCAAAACCCAAGCAGCGCAGCTTGAAGAAAAGCGCCCAGGGCTGATCTGCCTATGGGCGTTGCCGCGCGTCTTCAACCCGTTGAGCGGTTAATCCGTTACGCCCTTTAGATTCAAACACTTGCCCAAAGCTTAAGCGTCATGACCAATCCCCTTCTCAACTTCTCCGACCTTCCTCTTTTTGACAGAATTCAACCCGAGCACGTCGGTGCGGCGATTGACGAATTGCTCGCCAGGTCCGAAGCAGCGCTCGAACAAGTCACCGCGCCTATATTCCCGGCGCAGTGGAGCGACATCTCGCGCGTACTCGACGTGGCAACTGAAGACCTGGGCCGCGCCTGGGGCGCTGTCAGCCACCTCAACGGTGTGGCTGATACGCCTGAGCTGCGCGCAGCCTACAACGCAGCGCTGCCGCGCGTCACAGAGTTTTCAGCGCGGCTGGGTGCAGACGAACGGCTCTATGCCAAATACAAGGTAATTGACGTCGCCAGCCTGGATCCGGAGCAGCGGCAGGCCCATAAAAACGCCATTCGCAACTTTGTTTTGTCAGGCGCTGAATTGCAAGGCGCTGAAAAGGAACGCTTTGCCAAAATACAGGAACGCCAGGCCGAGCTGAGCCAGAAATTCAGCGAAAACGCGCTCGACGCCACCGACGCCTTCGCCTACTACGCTCAGGACAGCGAAATCGCTGGTGTGCCCGCTGACGTACTGGAGACGGCTCGTGCCCAGGCCGAAGCCGAGGGCAAACCGGGCTACAAACTGACGCTCAAGATGCCCAGCTATTTGCCCGTGATGCAGTTTGCCGACAGCAGTGCGCTGCGCGAAACGCTGTATAGGGCCTACACCACCCGCGCCAGCGACCAGTCACCCGCAGAATTCAGCCGCTTCGACAACAGCGACATCATGAAAGAAATTCTGGCGCTGCGGCTCGAAGAGTCAAACTTGCTCGGTTATCACAATTTTGGCGAAGTGTCGGTGGTGGCGAAGATGGCCAAATCGCCAGAGGAAGTCGTCGCATTCCTGCGCGACCTGGCCAGCCGCGCCCGGCCTTACGCCCTGAAAGATGTTGCTGACCTGCGCACCTTTGCTGCCGAAAATCTGGGCAATAGCGACCCGCAGCCCTGGGACTACGCCTACATCGGCGAAAAGCTCAAGGAAGCGCGCTATGCGTTCAGTGAACAGGAAGTCAAACAGTATTTCACCGCACCCAAGGTGCTGGCGGGCCTTTTCAAGATCGTGGAGACGCTGTTTGAAGTGGCGATACGGAAGGACTCTGCACCGGTGTGGAAACCCGGCGTGGAGTTCTATCGCATAGAACGTGCAGGTCAACTGGTCGGCCAGTTCTACCTCGACCAACCGGCCCGCACCGGCAAGCGCGGCGGCGCGTGGATGGACGATGCCCGCGCGCGCTGGCTGCGCCCCGACACCGGCAAGCTGCAGACGCCGGTGGCGCACCTGGTTTGCAACTTCGCCGACGGCGTCGGTGGCCGACCGGCGCTGCTCAGCCATGACGACGTGACCACGCTGTTTCACGAATTTGGCCATGGCCTGCATCACATGCTGACGCAGGTCAATGAACGCGATGTTTCAGGCATCAGCGGCGTTGAGTGGGACGCCGTCGAGCTGCCCAGCCAGTTCATGGAGAATTTCTGCTGGGAATGGGACGTGCTCAAACACATGACGGCACATGTTGAAACCGGTGAGCCTTTGCCGCGCGCCCTGTTCGACAAGATGCTGGCTGCCAAAAACTTCCAGAGTGGCATGCAGACCCTGCGCCAGGTCGAGTTTTCACTCTTCGATATGCTGCTGCACACTTCGCACAATCCTTCGGATGATTTGATGGGTTTGCTGAACGAGGTCCGCAATGAAGTGGCGGTGCTTCAGACTCCGGCCTACAGCCGCACCGTACACACCTTCGGCCACATCTTTTCGGGCGGGTACGCAGCCGGTTATTACAGCTACAAGTGGGCTGAAGTTCTGTCGGCTGATGCCTATGCGGCCTTTGAAGAAACCGCACGGGAAACGACCCAGGACGGGCAAACAACAAATGCTGGCGCAGAGCACGGCAAAACGACTGTGACGGTGGAAACTGGTAGAAAATATCGCCAGGCTATCCTGGAGGCGGGCGGCAGCCGGCCTGCGATGGAGTCGTTCAAGGCCTTACGGGGCCGGGAGCCATCGATTGATGCGCTGCTGCGTCACCAAGGTATGGCCTGAGTATCTGATGGATGGAGCGGAACTTCAACTGACAAAGCTTTCAAGCTTGCGAAACCACTGAAACCACAAAAAGCGGGATATTCATGAGATCAAAAGTTTTGAAACTTGACGCCAGAAAATTTGTCTTTTCGGCGGCCACATTGGCCGTCTTTGCCATCGCAGCCTTGTGGTCGACGACATCGCACGCTCAGGTCTACCGCATCGTGGGGTCTGACGGCAAGGTCACCTTTTCAGACAAACCGCCGGTGACCGAGGGCACGTCCCGGATGAGCACTGCAAACAGCAGCAGCGCCACTGGCGGCGCTTCTGCCGCGCTGCCCTACGAACTGCGGCAAGTTGCCGCCAAATATCCGGTCACCCTGTACGTCGGCGACAACTGCGGGCCTTGCGGCGCAGGCCGTTCCATGCTGACGAGCCGCGGCATTCCGTTTTCGGAGAAAACCGTCAACTCCAATGAAGACGCCCAGGCCTTGCAGCGTTTGAGCGGCGACAGTTCCTTGCCTTTCATGACTATCGGCAGCCAGCAGTTCAAGGGATTTTCAGACAGCGAGTGGACGCAGTTTCTTGACGCAGCCGGTTACCCGTCGTCTTCTGCACTGCCCCCAAGCTATCGTCGGCCAGCTGCAACGCCACTGGTCTCCGTAGCAGCCGCCCCGGCCCCAGCAGCAACAGGGGCAACACAAGCACCCGCTACCCGCCCGATACCAGCATCTGTGCTCCAGCCAGCGCCAAACAAAGACAACCCGGCCGGCATCAAGTTCTAGCCCGGTAACAAGGTCAGAGCGCGCAGCGTCAAAACATCATTGTTTTGACGCCGTTTTCCGTTCCAAGCAGGCAAACACTGGCCCTTTGAAAAGCAAACACGCCCACAGTGACTACGCCGGGCCACTGACTGACATCTGATTCGAACTCCAGAGGGTAGGTAATTTCCAGTCCGCGTACATCGACAATGTGCTGGCCGTTGTCGGTTACCAGCGGCACGCCGCCCTGCAGCCGCAAGACAGCCTCACCGCCCATGGCTGCAAACTGCCGCATGATGCGCTTCGCTGCCATTGGAATGACCTCAACCGGCACCGGGAACTTGCCCAGCGTCTGCACCAGTTTCGATTCGTCTGCAATGCAGACAAACTGACGCGACTGCGCCGCCACAATTTTTTCGCGCGTCAATGCCGCACCGCCGCCCTTGATCATGTAGCCCGCATGGTCGATCTCGTCGGCGCCATCGATGTACACGGCCAGCTCTTCGACGTCAGCGGCCTCAAAGACCTTGATGCCCAGCGCCTGAAGCCGCACGGTCGATGCGACCGAGCTGGACACGGCACCCACGAAATCGTCCTTCATCGTGGCCAGGGCCTCGATGAATTTATTGACGGTTGAGCCCGTGCCGACACCCACGATGCTGCCGGCCTCGACGTAGCGCAGAGCAGCCTGTCCGACCAGTGTTTTGAGTTCGTCTTGAGTCATTTGTCTTGGTTATGAAAAAAGTATTCTGGGTCCGCTGACCGCGCGAGGCAAGACTGCATCGGTCACGAATTAGCCATTTGAGACAATCGGGTCTGCTGCCCACTTGAATCAAATTATCCAATGCCCCTGCTTCCCTACGCCCTTGCCCGTCCCTTTTTATTTGGACTCGACCCCGAAACCGCCCACGAACTGACGATGGCTTCGCTGGCAGGCACCCAGCGCACGCCATTGTCACTGGCCTATTTCACCGCCGCCGTACAAGACCCGGTCGAGCTGGCCGGCCTGACATTCCCCAACCGTGTCGGTCTGGCCGCCGGGTTGGATAAAAATGCACGCTGCATCGATGGTCTGGCCGCGATGGGTTTTGGTTTCGTCGAAGTCGGCACCGTGACACCGAAAGCCCAGCCGGGCAACCCGAAGCCGCGCATGTTCCGCCTGCCCGAGGCGAACGCGCTCATCAACCGCCTCGGTTTCAACAACGACGGCCTGGATGCATTTCTGGCCAACATCCAGCGTTCGCGTTTTCGCAAAAAGTCGGGTACAGACCGCGTGCTGCTTGGCCTGAACATCGGCAAGAACGCCTCCACGCCGATTGAAAATGCGGTTGATGATTACCTGATTTGCCTCGACGGCGTGTATCCGCATGCCGACTACGTAACCGTCAATATCTCCAGCCCCAACACGAAGAATTTGCGCGCGCTGCAAAGCGACGAGGCACTGGACGCGCTACTGGGAAAAATCGCAGAACGCCGGGAAACGCTGGGAAAAACGTACAGCAAGCGCGTGCCAATTTTCGTGAAAATTGCCCCTGATCTTGATGAATCGCAGGTCGAAGTCATCGCCGCCACACTCAAACGCCACGCTATGGATGGCGTAGTCGCCACCAACACCACGCTCAGCCGCGACGCCGTCAAAGGCATGCGCCACGCCGAAGAAGCCGGTGGCCTGAGCGGCGCGCCCGTACTGGAAGCCAGCAATCGCGTGATCCGCCAGCTGCGCACCGCACTCGGTAAAAACTTCCCGATCATCGGCGTCGGTGGTGTGATGAGCGGCGCCGACGCCGTAAGCAAAATCAGGGCAGGCGCCGACGTGGTGCAAATCTACACCGGCCTGATCTACAAAGGCCCCGAACTGGTCAATGAAGCCGCACTTGCGATAAAAAAGAGCTTCTAGCGCAGGCAATACCTGCGTAAGCCGCTATAGAAATAATAGCGCCTGCGTCACTCCAGACTGATCCTGAATCCCATCCCGAACTTCCCCCCACGCTGTGTGGCAGGGCTCAGCAGCGCAGGCCGGCGCGGGTGGCGCTGATGGAGGCGACCGAACTGGGCGCCAAGCGGGCGATTGACCAGGCGACGCGCGTGGCGGCGGTTCAATTGCCTAGCCGCGCAAGCAGGCATATCCAGGCAAAATCAGCCTCTAGCCCACGTATTACCTGCGACCAGAGCTACTAAATTAATAGCGACCAGCCGCCCTCAATGCCCCAGAATTTTCGACAGAAAGTCCCGGCTGCGATCAGTCTTGGGATGGTTGAAGAATTCGTCCGGCGTGTTTTCTTCAACGATCTGGCCCTGGTCCATGAAGATCACGCGGTCGGCGACGGCCTTGGCAAAACCCATCTCGTGTGTCACGCAGAGCATGGTCATGCCGCCGTCGGCCAGGGTGATCATCACGTCCAGCACTTCCTTGATCATCTCCGGGTCCAGCGCCGACGTGGGCTCGTCAAACAGCATGATTGTCGGCGTCAGGCACAGCGCGCGCGCAATCGCCACGCGCTGCTGCTGACCACCTGACAGCTGCAGCGGATACTTCTGCGCCTGCTCGGCGATACGCACCCGTTCCAGCTGATGCATCGCGCGCTCAATGGCTTCCTTCTTTGGCATGCCTGCCACCCAGGTCGGTGACAGCGTCAGGTTCTCCAGCACCGTCAGATGCGGGAACAGATTGAACTGCTGAAACACCATGCCGACCTGCCGCCGCACAGCGTCGATGGCCTTGATGTCGTCGCCCAGCACCGAGCCGGCAACTCTCAAGGTGCCTTCCTGATAATCCTCCAGCGCATTGATGCAGCGAATCAGCGTCGATTTGCCCGAGCCCGACGGCCCGCAAATCACCAGCCGCTCGCCTTGGGCCACCTGCAGGTCGATGTCGCGCAGCACATGAAAGTTATTGCCATACCATTTGTTGACGCGCGCAAAACTGATGATGGGTTCACTCATTGTTCTTCTTTCGTTGGTCTTGCCGCGTTCAGCGCGCCTTGCCCACGGCCACACGCTTTTCAACCCACAGGCTGTAGCGCGACATGGCAAAGCAGCAGACAAAATAAATCGCCGCGATGAACAGATAGGCTTCGATTTTGAAGGGCCGCCAGTTTGGGTCAGACCCGACCGCCAGGCTGAGCGCACCGGTCAATTCATACAGCGAAACGATGGTGACCAGTGACGTATCTTTGAACAGCGAGATAAAGTTGTTCATGATGCTGGGCACCACCGCGCCGAGTGCCTGCGGCAGCACGATCTTGATCTGCGTTTGCCAGTAGCCCAGTCCCAGACTGGCGGCGGCCTCGATCTGCCCTTTCGGCAGTGACTGCAAACCACCGCGAATAATTTCGGCCATGTAGGCCGCTGCAAATAGCGTGATGCCGACGATCACGCGAATCAGCACGTCAGGCGACTTGCCCACCGGCATGAAAAGCGGAAACATGAACGACGCCATGAACAGCACCGAGATCAGCGGCACGCCGCGAACCAGTTCAACATACACCACGCACAGGCTCTTGATGGCCGGCAAGCTGGAGCGCCGACCCAGCGCTACGGCCACCGCAATCGGGAAGGCCAGCGTCATCGAAATCACCGTCAGCAAAATCGTCAGCGGCAGCCCGCCCCACTGGTCGGTGGTGACTTTGGTCAGCCCCAGCACGCCACCGCTCATAAGCGTGAAAAACACCGCCAGCACCACTGCCCACAGCGCCAGCAACCACGGCTTCCAGAAAAACTGGCTGCAGCTGGCCACCACCAGCCCCACCAGCATCAGCGTGGCCAGTGCCGGCCGCCAGTGCTCGACACGCGGATAGCGGCCCAGCAGAATCAGCCGGGCCTTTTCATTGACCACACCCCAGCACGCGCCCAGGCCACGCGCAGCCTGGCAGGCGTCTGCATCGGGGGCGAACACAGCCTGAAAAACACCCCAGCGCAAAATGCCGGAAGCAATCCACACGAGTAACGCCAGCATCGCCAGCGACAGCAGGGCGTTCGGCACACTGGCGAATAGATTGGATCGCAGCCACGGCACGAAGCCTTCGGTTTTTACCGGCGCCGGGCGCGCGGGAATCGGCGCCGGCGAGGTGTTCGGGGAAGACGGAGAAGAAGAAGGAGAAGAAGCAAGTACTGCAGCCATAGCCTTATCTTTCCTTGATGGCCGCACGGGCATTGAACCAGTTCATGAACGCGGAGGTAATCAGCGACAGCGTCAGATAAACCAGCATGATGATCGCAATGCATTCGACAGCCCGCCCGGTCTGGTTGAGCGAGGTATTCGCAATCGACACCACATCGGGGTAACCAATGGCCACGGCCAGCGATGAGTTTTTCGTCAGGTTCAAAAACTGGTTCGTCATTGGCGGAATGATCACGCGCAGCGCCTGCGGCAAGATCACCAGCCGCATCGACAGACGCTG